>NZWA01000065.1 GCA_002697505.1 Flavobacteriales bacterium
TTTCATGATATTTTCAGATTTAAATTCATCTATTATTATAAACCGATTTAATTTAGGCTTTAGTCACAAAATATTTAAAGATTTCTACATTGGATTAAGTGCTGGTGCAAATTTTTCAGAACAAAATAACAAATTTGATTTTGACATGAAAATTGGAACAGAACTATCTTATAAACATAAAACTAAAAGTAATATTATAAAGATTGGTTTAGATTATTCAAAAATTAATGAGTTTGGAATTAGCGATAAATATATTTATATACCCTATGTAAGTAAGGTTTTTTTAATCAAATAGCTCATAATTATAAATTGAATTATTTATAACATTAATTATATTGATTTTATTATTGCTGTTTACATCATCCATATTATAAATACCATTTATCCTAATAGGAAAACCATTAA
This sequence comes from Flavobacteriales bacterium, assembly GCA_002697505.1. Taxonomy (GTDB): domain Bacteria; phylum Bacteroidota; class Bacteroidia; order Flavobacteriales; family BACL11. Next base: position 406 of record NZWA01000065.1, read on the forward strand.
CAATTTTATCGTTATTGTATAGAAATAGATTGTTTTCTGTTTCAATTAGCAAATAATCTTTAAAAGTTGAAACATTGTTGACATTATTTTCAAAGTCTAACGTAAATAAATTATTAAATTCATCATCAATAGAATAAACTTTATTGNCATTATTAAAAATAAAATTATTGTTTAAAANTGTAAATTTTGATTTATTATTTAAGTTGGGTATTATTGTTTCNGTNGAGTTTCCATCCAATTTTGCTTTCCATAGTTTTGCGTCACTNGTTATTGCGTATAAATATCCATTTCNACTTATTTTAATATCAGAATCATTAAATATTGATTCGCTTNAAAGAACTANTCTTTCTGTTCCATTTATNGCTANNANCTTAGTNTTTTTATTTCTTGTTTCTACNAGAATATAATCTTTTGTTCTAAATTTGAAGTGCTTAGGTGATTTTAATATTCTATTATTTTGTTTTTTGTATTTCCAACCAACAACTTTCTTTCCGNATTTATCTAAATTATAAATNATATTGTCCTCACCAACAACTATTATTCTATATTTCTTTTTGTTATTNTAATCAAATAGCGAATGACCAATATTTGTTTTNACAGGAAGTTTAATTGGATAATTTTCTACATAATCTCCATTTCTATCAATTATATGTAAATTTGAATTTGTATTAAAAATACATTGATATTTATTGTTTTTATAAAAGTCAATTGAATTAATTTNACCNATAATCTTATTTTTTAATTTCTTTTTCCAAACNAATTTTCCTTTTGCACTGTAAGCAAATAGTNTGTTAGNNGTATCTTGAATTAATATCATTTTATCTTTAGTAAAATGATTATTTACAAANTAGGGTTTTGAAATGATTTGAGTATCAAGTCTCACAACCCATTCTTCTTGTAAATTTTGCTTATAATCNCTATCATANAATAATATGAAATCACTAGATAATAATTTTCCTTTGTTTGATATTTGTAATGANAGACCTGTAATGTTAGAAATTGAATCTTTGTTGACCTTTATATTATTCTTGTAATCTTTTCTCAAGTTATTATGAAACTTTTGNAAGGATTTGCCAGGATTNGAATACATTGTCAGATTTGATTTTTGAGATAATAATGTATTGTATTTTATAAAATGATTACTNTTANTTAAGGTGTTGTTTGATATAAAATTATCTATTAAATATTTAATTGAATTNGCATTATCACTAAACATNAAATAATCATTAATAATTGTAAAATATGGGGTGTTNGTTTGTATAATTGGTCCAAATAGATTGTGGGTTAAATTATGGTCNAANCAGTAATAAATATTTTTANTATTATATGTTTTTATCTTTTTAATTATTGGCTGAAGATANCTTATNAATANAACTGAATTNNCTGANTTAAAATAATTATAATTATGACTTGNATTTANGTGAGAAGTTTTNAAATTTCCAGCTTCTGAATCAATTTTNTTTATTAATTCGTTATAGTTNANNTTNGAGCTGTCAAGTAAGCTTTTTCTATGNTTATCCCAATTCCAAAAATTATTATTTTTTTGAAGTAGTTTATTTTTATTTTGTAACAATAGTTTTGCATCATTAAATCCAATTGAAANAAGNTNAGAGGTGTTTTCNGGAATAATTTCAGTTATTTTAATTTTTTTTGGTTCTTGATTTTNTAAAATATCTGTATAATATTCANTTTTTTTATTTGTACTTAAAAAACCATTTGCAATAATTAAATCATTTTTAATTTCTAAATCGTTACATGACCAACTTGAAAAATTATTTATTACTAATTTATTTTTAAAGAATATGTTTGANGTATTAGNTAGTTCTTTAAAGTTTATCATNATGTTTGCATCAGCATTNTTGTTGATTGTNTTATAACTATNTTGAAATGTTAAGTCATTAATTAGGTTGTAGCTTGATGATTGGGTTTTAATAACTTCNTCAATAATAAATTTTGATTTAGAAAAAAACAGAATGTTTTNGAAATTATAAAAATGGAATTTATTGTCTTTAAAATCAATTGTGTAAATNTTTTTNTTNTCNTATTCTCTAACTTCAAAATTTTTATTNAAAGNAATATAGTTNNTNCNAAGATNGGTGGTAAATAAAGTNGANAAGTTATTATTTCCTGTCTTATGCAANGAAATANTTAANGATGTTATATCNNGAAGNAATTCATGCTGTAAAATACTTTTGAAANTTTCTATATTATTAATCAAAAAGTCNNTATCAATTAAATTTTTGAGTTTATTTATGATNTTATTACTATTAATTNATTTAAACTTATCTAGATTATTGATTTTTAGAATTAAGGAAGTGTTTTCNGGAAATAATGTTANAAAATTTGTTTGAGANTTTTTAGTATCATTATAAGTTTTTAAGCTTATTAGTAATATAATTGAGATTAATATTACTGGAATTATTACTTTAATAAGTTTATTTAACATTTAATAACTTTATTTCAAAATTAACAATTTATTTATCAATCTTTTTTGTGAGTTGAAAACTTTTTCTATGATATACTGAGGGGCCTAATTTTTCTATCATTTTTCTATGAAATTTTGTTGGATAACCTTTGTTGTTGTTCCATTTATAATCATTAAATTCATTGTGTAACTTAATCATCAATTTATCTCTAAATACTTTAGCAATGATGGAAGCTGCTGCAATTGATATAAACTTCTTATCTCCTTTAACAATACATCTATGTTGAACACTTTTGTATTTTTTAAAATGATTCCCATCTATAAGTAAAAGTTCAGGAGTTATTTCTAACTTACTTATAGCTTTATGCATAGCTAAGATGCTTGCATTTAAAATATTGATTTTGTCTATTTTTTTTTCATCAATAATACCAATTCCATAAGAAATACTTTTATTTACAATAATATCATATGCATTATTTCTTTTTTTTTCTGATAATAATTTTGAATCATTAATTATGTTGCAATTAAAATCCTTAGGAAGAATAACACTAGCTGCTACAACTGGACCAACTAATGAGCCTCTTCCAGCTTCATCACAACCAGCGACTATTAATTTTTTGGAATAGCATTTCAACATGAATATTAAATATATTAATTATTTTGATTCCTTGCATCAATATCTTTTATAAGCCACCATTTTCCTTTTTTGTACTCATATGCGTTAAATGAACCGTCAGGCACATAATATGCTTTGATTCCTTCTAATTCTTTTTTTTGTGGAACTAAGTTGTTAAAAATTATTTGTTTAGACTTTTTATTAAATTGGACACTAACAGGAGATTGGTCATTATATTCAATTATAACTCTTTTTTTACTTTTTTGTTTATCATCTTTGAAAATTGGTGCACCAAATTTTACATAATTTCTATTAAATCTTACAACATCAATTATTTTTTTTGAACTGAATTCATTATTACCATCCCAACCAATGATAGTATATGATTTTTTTGCTTTATTTTTAATTATATTATAATATAAACATCCGTACCAGTTGTCAGAACTTAACTCTGCTTGTTCAACATTAAGAATGTCATCAGAGTTATCATTTAAAAAAATAACATCATTTTTAGTATTTTTAAATTGAATCATCGCATAAAATCTATAAGTGTTATCATCATTTTCAATAAACCAGTTATAAATTTTAAAATAATTATCAGGTGATTGTAATATACTAATTGTATTAAGTGAATCAAAAGCAAAATCAAATGAAATTTTGAGTTTTAATGTCCTTTTAAGAATATTAACAAATTCTTGATTTGCTAATAATTTTTCATTTTCATCAATGCCGTTTTGAATTATATCTAATTTAGCTTTTAAACTATCCTGTAAAAGATTAATTTTATCATTTGATGAAACAGTATAGTTAAATTTTAAATTCATTGAGGAAGTAATAGAACTTATTTTATTAGTGTAAAAAAGACAAATTATAATAAAGAAAGCTTGTTTTATTTTCATTGTGAAAAACTAAATTATTTTTGTAAAAATAAAATTATTTAATGGATTTAGATGAAAGAATATTAGCATTAACTAAGTTAGGTAGTTGTCTTAGAAATGATTTCATAAAAGATTATAGAGATAAAATTAATGAAATACAAATCGTAAATCCCTGGTTTACAATTGAAAATATTGAGTTTGCAATTGATTATTGGGGTAATCAACTAAATTTAAATTCATTAAATTTTTGGTTAAATCAATATAGATGCTCCGATATTAATTTTAAAAAAATTTTAGTTATCTCAGCTGGCAATATTCCACTTGTCTCTTTTCATGATATTTTATGTGTTTTGATTACAGGACATAAGCTGTTTTTGAAACTTTCATCAAAAGATAATATATTAATCCCATTAATTTTAAACGAGTTATTAAAAATAAATAAAGAATTTGAAAATCAAATATTTTTTATTGAAAAAATTGAAAGTAAAAAATATGATGCCATTATAGCTACAGGAAGTGACAGTACAGCAAAATACTTTGATTATTATTTTAAAAACAAAAAGAAAATAATTAGAAAAAATAGATCTTCAGTAGCTGTAATTGATGGTAATGAAAATGATACGGATTTGGAATTATTGGCTGATGATATATTTAAGTATTTTGGTTTAGGATGTAGAAGTATTTCTCAAATATTAGTTCCTGAAAATTATGATTTAAATAAATTATTTAAAGCTTTTTACAAATATAAAGATTTGATAAATCATCAAAAATATATGAATAATTACGATTATCATAAAACGATTTTATTGATGGATAAACAAATTTTTTATGATAATGGTTTTTTATTAATTAAAAAGAGTAAACAATTACATTCATCAGTAAGTTTACTAAACTATTTCGAATACTCTGATATTAATGAAGTAAAACACTTTCTTGAGATAAATAATGATCAAATTCAATGTGTAGTTTCTAAAACTAATAATAAACTTGGATGCGCTCAAAATCCAGAACTTTATAGTTACGCTGATAATGTTGATGTTATAGATTTTCTTATCAGTTTATAATTTATCTTTCATAAGCACCTATATCTGGATTTACCCTAATATTACCGTTAATATCAACTAAATAATCATTAAGTAAAACTCCAGAATTAATAGCAGGAGATAATTCATCAAGACTTAAGTCACCTTCTTCAAAATTAACAAATATTGGATCTTTATTAATAATACAATCTAAATAATTACTTGCTAGATTAATATTGGGATCTAATTTAATCAGACAGTTTTGAAAATTGTAATTAAAGTTTCCGGAACTATTTTCTTGAAAACTAACTTCTGTTGATAAAGTACCATAGATGATGCAATTTGTAAAGTTGGCAGATTCTAAGTTTCTTATATATATGTTTCCATCAGCTCCTTCATAATAATTATTGAGTAGAATAGAGGGTGTGTTTCTATTGCTGTTTTGATAATAACTCCAATAATTTGCAAATGTACAATGTGTGAAATTGTAATTTCCGCCAATATTTAAAGCTACTAAATACTGTCTACAATCTCTAATAACTAAATTATGAGCATCGACATTTGATCCTTGCGCTAATAGTCCAATGTTTGACATATTTTGAATTATGGTATTTTCCAAAATTAAAGTAGGGGAGTTGTTGCCAATTGTATCTACATGAATACCTATGTTGCCATTTTTTATTACTGCATTTGTTATGTGATTATTAATACTTCCAGGAGTAATCCAAATTTTATCCCACTGTCCTGGAGAATCCTCGTACCATTCTTCAAATCTAATACCCTGAAATATAACTTTATTATTTAATGTGCCATTTACAATTAATGAACTTCCAAAGTTATTTGAGTAAATAGGATTTCCTACTATTATTCCAGAATTACTATAAAAATAAATATTAGTTCCTTCTTCTATTGTAAGTGTAACTCCGGGTTCAACAACTACTTGTCCGTAAACAACATGTGGTAATTCATTCGTCCACGTAGTATTTTCACTTATAGAGTAGTATTTATATATTGTACTATCATTTATAAAATTGTTATTTAAAATATGAAATATTGCATTTTTTCCAGGACAAACAAGTTTTACATCTTGGTTTTTACCTCCAGTATTAAAATTTAAAACATTTGTTATTAAAAAATTATTCATATTATTTTCACTAGGCGTAACTTCTAAAAAAATAAAAATACTATCATTAGATTTTATATTAACATTAGTATTTTCCATTTCGTTTAGTGGGTTACCATTCACATTTATTCTAAAGCTCCCATTTTCATTAGTTGAAAGAGAAATATTAGTAATAATATTAAAATCATTATTGTTATAAACTGTTAATGTTTGTGTTGATGTACCAATAGATTGAAAAGTGGTGTCAAATATAATTGTGTCATTAGAAAATTCTAAACTAGCATATTGATTTTCAAAATTAATATCTTTTTTACATGAAATAATTAAAAATATGCTTAATAATAATAAGTATCTCATTATAATATTTGTGATCTATTTATATCTCTTTTTATATCTTTTTCTTTAATACTCTCTCTTTTATCATAGAGTTTTTTTCCTTTGGATAATGCGATTTCGATTTTTGCCTTACCATTTTTATTTATAAACAAACGTAAAGGAATGATAGTTATTCCCTTTTCTTTAACTTTTGATTCTATTTTGTTAAGTTCTAGTCTATTTAATAATAATTTTCTGTCTCTTTTTGGAATGTGGTTATTTAATCCAGCATTTTGTAGTTCTCCAATATGTAAATTTTTTATATAAAGTTCAGAATTATTAAAAGTACAAAAAGCATCAGAAAGATTAGCATTATTATTCCTAATAGACTTTATTTCAGTTCCTAATAATGCTACACCTGCAGTATACTTATTTAGAATATGAAATTCAAAAAAAGCTTTTTTATTTTTAATGTTTACATTAGACATTTTACAAAGATAATTATTTAAATCTTTGTTAAACTAATAAATTAGCCTAGTGCAACATCTAAACACATCATAATTATAAATCCTCCAATCAGTCCTAATGAAGCGATATCAGTATTTCCTCCTCTTTGACTCTCTGGAACTACTTCTTCAATTACAATAAATATCATAGCTCCAGCAGCAAATGCTAATGCATAAGGAAGTATTGGGTATACTAATATTACAATTGCTGCACCAATAACTGCAAATATTGGTTCTACTATAGCAGACATTTGTCCCCATTGCCAAGATTTTAACTTTGAGAAACCTTGTCTTCTTAAGGGCATTGAAACAGCAAATCCTTCAGGTGCATTTTGAATTCCCATACCAATAGCAAGTGCAATAGCACCTCCAATTTCAATTCCAATATCCATTCCATGAGCAAGAGCTCCAAAGGCAACACCAACAGCTAGTCCTTCGGGAATATTATGTAATGCAATTGCTAGAACAAGTAGTTCTGTTTTCTTCAGATCTGTCTTGGGACCTTCAGCATTTTCTACAGGTTCAAATAAATGAAGATGAGGAATTTTTTTATCTAAGTAGTATAAAAATAAAGCACCAAGAAGAAATCCAACTGCTGGCGCAAACCAAACAGGTAAATTTGTAATACCAAGTTCTTGTTGTTTTTCAACGGCTGCTATTGCAGGAGATAATAATGACCAAAAACTAGCTGCAATCATTACTCCTCCTGTAAAACCAAGACACATGTCGAGAACTTTCCTATTACTTGTTTTAAAGAAAAAAACCAAACTTGCTCCTAGTGCAGTTAACCCCCACGTAAATAAACCGCCAATTAAGGCTTGCACGACAGGAGATTGATTAATAAACCACTTGTAAACTTCAAGATTTTCCATTTTTTAATTATTTTTAATTAATATATTTTTTGCAACATCAAAGCTTATATGATTTTGAATATTTTCAATCCTTACAATTAAAGATTTGTCGAAATCTATTTTTTGAATAATTTCAATTTTAGTTCCAATTTTAATATTTAGTTTGGTTAGGTAATCTAAAAATAATTTATCATCAATAGTTACACCTAAAACATGACCTGCAAAACCTACTTCCATTTGATCTAATGAAGTACTTTTAACGTTTGGAATAACCCCTTCCTTATTTGGAATAGGTTCGCCGTGAGGGTCAAATTTAGGATAACCAAGAAAAGCGTCAAGCTTATCTATAAGTTTTGTTGATTTAATATGTTCTAATTCTTCTGCAATTTCATGAACTTCACTCCAATTAAATCCAAGATGTTCAACTAAAAAAGTTTCCCAAAGTCTGTGTTTTCTTAAAATATTAATTGCGTATTGTTTCCCGCTATTGCTAAGTTCAACTCCTTTGTATTTTTCATATTCAACCAGCTTCTTTTCAAGAAGTTTTTTTAACATATCAGTTACCGAAGCAGGGGATGTTTTTAATACGTTGGAAATTTCATTTGTAGATACTTTCTTGTTTGTATTAAATGAAATATTTAAAATTGCTTTTAGATAATTTTCCTCTGCAAGTGTATTCATGCAGCAAAAGTAATAAATTTTATTAATTTAAAAATAAATTTAGTTATGTCTAAAAATTTTTATTTGTTTAAGTTATAATTTACATTTGTAAACATATTTAAATATTTAATAAATGATTAAATAAAAAAATAAAATGATTTTGTTTAAAGTATTGTTTTTCAATGTTTTAATTTATTTATCTTAATATAATTATTGGAATAAAAAAGAAAAAAAATATAAATATTTGATATAATTTATGCATTTTAATAATTTTGTTTTTAATAATGTAAACAAAATAATATGCATGAAAGATTACGAAAATGGATGTCAAATGAAAGTTTAAAACCATCTAAATTAGCAGAAAATATAAAAGTAAATAGAGCTACTATTTCACATATTTTATCTGGAAGAAATAAACCAAGTATTGAATTTCTACAAAAGCTTTTAAATAATTATTCTGATTTGAATGCTAATTGGCTTATTACTGGAGTTGGATATATGAAAAAAAATCAAAATATTAAAGAATCTGATAATGACAAGAAAATTGATAAAATTGTTGTTTTTTTTGATGATAATTCTTTTGATGAATTAAAAAGGTAATATTAAACTTCATTTTCTATTTTTGTAAAAAAAATAAATGATAATATTAACTGCAGCAAATGCAAACTCATATGAAATGAATTTGATATTAATGTTTATTTTTTTCCTCTCTATAATTGTTTTTCTATCTAAATATAAATTTATTCGTAGTTTTTTATTTCTTTTCAACCCTGAGTTTATTCATCATTTTACATTTTCTTTAATCAAGGTAAAAGCAAAATTGTTACCGGCTTTCATTTGGAAAATTATATACCAATTGAATAATAAAAAATTAGAAAGAAATCTTTTTGGTATTACATTTAAAAATCCAGTTGGACTTGCTGCAGGTTTTGATAAAGATGCAAAATTATTTGATGAACTATCTATGTTTGGTTTTGGATTTATAGAAATTGGAACAATTACACCATTACCTCAGGAAGGTAACCCCAAACCAAGATTATATAGATTAAAAAAAGATAGTGCTTTAATAAATAGAATGGGATTTAATAATGAAGGAGTGGAGTCTGCTCTAGCTAGATTAAGAAGAAAAAAAACAGATATAATAATAGGGGGAAACATAGGTAAAAATAAAATTACTAAAAATATAGAAGCAAAAAATGATTACTTAATATGTTTTGAAAAATTATTTGATTATGTAGACTATTTTGTTGTTAATGTTAGTTCTCCAAATACGCCTGGTTTAAGAGAACTGCAAGAGAAAGGACCATTAACAAGCATATTAAATGATTTACAAGAAAAAAATAATTTAAAGAATAAAAGAAAACCTATTTTATTAAAAATAGCTCCTGATTTATCAAATGCACAACTTGATGACATAATCGATATTGTTCTTGATACTAAAATTGATGGGGTTATTGCTACTAATACTACTATAGATAGAAAAAATTTGATTTCTGACACAAAAATAATTACTAAAATTGGTAATGGTGGAGTAAGCGGAAAACCATTAAAAAAGAGGTCTACCGATGTTATTAAATATTTACATCAAAAATCAAATAATTCATTCCCAATCATTGGAGTTGGAGGTATTCATTCTGCAGAAGATGCTTTAGAAAAAATTAATGCTGGCGCAAGTCTTATTCAATTGTATACAGGATTTATATATGAAGGACCAGCCTTGATTAAAAAGATAAATAAATTACTCTTAAAATGATATATTTAACAGAATGCCCAAGGGATGCTATGCAAGGCATACAAAAATTTATATCTACAGATAAAAAAATCAAATATATTAATCAATTAATAAAAGTTGGTTTTCATACTATTGACTTTGGATCTTTTGTTTCTCCAAAAGCCATTCCACAACTCAAAGACACTGAAATTGTGTTGAATAATTTAGATTTGGATAACTCAAATACAAATTTACTTTCTATAATTGCTAACCTTAGAGGCGCAAAAAAAGCATGTGATTTTAAACAAATAAATTATTTAGGCTATCCTTTGTCAATTTCAGAAATTTTTCAAAAGAAAAATACAAATAAAACAATTAACGAATCATTAGATTTGGTTGCAGAACTACAAGATTTATGTATTCAGCACAATAAAAAGATCCAAGTATATATATCTATGGCATTTGGAAATCCTTATAATGAAAAATGGGATGCTAATTTAATTTTAGAATTGATATATAAACTTGATAAGTTGCTAGTTAAAGATATAGCATTATCTGATACTATTGGAGTTTCAAACAAAAATAAAATTAATTTGTTATTCACTAATTTAATTAAAAATTATCCTAATCTAAATTTTGGCGCGCATTTCCATTCTACATATGATGATTCAACTGAAAAGATAAAAGCAGCATATTTAAGTGGTTGTGTAAGATTTGATTCCGCAATTAAAGGATATGGTGGATGTCCAATGGCAACAGATAAATTAGTTGGTAATATTCCCACTGAAAAAGTAATTGAATTTTTTAACGATAAAGTTAAAATAAACCATTTTGAACTAAACGAAGCTATTAGAATTTCAGATTCAGTTTTCATATAATATATTTTTTAAAAAATACCTTTTTTGTATAATTTTTTTCTCATTTTTGCATACAAATTAGTACATCTTGTTTCAATCGTAATGTGATGTTAATAGGGAAATAGGTGAGAATCCTGTGCTGTACCAGCAGCTGTATTGTTCATTAAAGTTTAACTACTACAAAGCCACTATCATTATGGGAAGGCAAGTTAAGTGAACTAAGTCAGAAGACCTGCTAATTTATTTTAAGTCTAAACTTTTCTGGAATAAGAAGTTTATATTTATTAATTTTTAAAAAAAATATTATGAAAAAAGTTATTTCAATCTTATGTTTAATGCTATTTGTGTTTGTTAATGCTAAATCTAATGAGTACGTTCATCAAATTTTCGTTCTTAATGAAGGTTATTTTGATTATTCTACAAACCAAATTGTAGTACCAGTTACTATTGGTGTTTATACACCCTCTGATGATTCTTATAATGTAGTTGATACTATAGAAGATGCAAGATTTGCTTCCGACCTCGTTGTATACGGAGACTTCTTCTATGTCGCTGCGGATAATAAACTATTAAAGTATGACATAAATAATTATAACTTGGTAGCATCACAAAACATTGATGGTATAAGAAATATTAAGATACATAATGATAAAGTTTTTGTTTCAAGAGGAGATTATGATAATACAACATTCATGCCAATCCAGTTTGCATCATATTTACAAGTATATTCATTATCTGATCTTTCCTTATCTTTCGAATTTGATACAGTTACTGGTCCTAAATGGTCAACACAAAATATGATAGTTAATGAAAATAAATTATATGTAGCCATTAATAATGCTTATGAATGGGGTAATGAGAAAGGTATTATAGGTGTTGTTGATTTATCTACAAATTCATATGAAACTGAAATAGATCTAGGTCCTGAAGGAAAAAATCCTGATAATTTAATGAAGTTTGGTTCAAATTTATATACCGTAAATAATAAAAACTGGTCAGGATCATCAATTTCAAAAGTTAATTTTAATTCTTATTATTCTACTACTACCAATTTAGTAGCTGCTCCAACAGGATGTGGAACATCAGTTATAAGAGATGCTAAAATCAATTATCAAATTTCAGGAGATACTGTTCTTTATGAGTGGGATATTTTTACCTTAAATAATAGTGGCAATTCCTTACCTTTAAATAATAATTTTTATGAGTTAGCATATGATCATGTGAATGATTGGCTATACACGACTTCAACTGATTATTTTTCATATGGCATAGTTGAGGTTTATGATAATAACAACAACATCGTAAATAGTTTTAATTGCGGTATTTCGCCAGGAACAATTGCTATTGACTTTAGAGTAATTACGGATTTATTTGAGGTTCATAATGAAAAATCTAATATAAACAATATCTATGATCTTTCTGGTAAAGTCATAGATCTTGAAAACTTAAAATCAGGTGTTTTTATTAAAAACAACAAGGCAACCTTCATAGTTAAGTAAACTTTCTATTATCTTTACAAAAAAAAAGATATGAGAATTTATTTTATTTTTTTATTGGTACTATTTGTTTCATGTCAAGAAGAAGAAACCATTACACCTTCCTTAACTAATGCATATGGAGATGGGATGTATATCGTAACTGATCTTGGTATTCACTATCTAGATTATAAAGACTCAGCAGCTGTAGTACAAACTCAAATATTTAATTCTGTTAATAGCTCCAACCTAATTAATCCAAAAAATATAAGTTTTATTGATGGTAAAGGGTTTATTTTAAGCGATAGATTATCAATTGTCGATATAAATACCTTTAATCTTGAAAATGAGATAACTGGATTTAGCAATCCAGTATTTTGTGATAAAATTAGTTTTAATAGATTACTTGTTGCAGATAAAGGATCATCTACAGTTAGAGTAGTTGATTTAGATTTATTTGATATAGTTTCGAACATAGAAACAGGAGATAGTACTAAACCTGCTTTTATAATGAGTACATACACAAAGGCATACATTCTAAACGGAGGTAGAGTTCCAGCTATGTTTAAAGACTCAACTATGATTGTAATAGAACACAAAGATCAACTTGTTCCAACATCAATTATTTTAGATGTTGTAAATTTAGGTGACAATCCTAGTTCTGGAATGATTCAAGGGGATTTGTTAATTTTATGTCGTGGAGTTTTTAACCCATTAAATCCATTGTCCAATACTGAATCATCTTTATATAAAGTTTTTCCTAATAATTTAAATGTTTTCTATTCAAAAGATTTAACTAATATTTATAATGCTGACAATCTTATATATAACTATTATAACAACAGGTATTATTTTACGGCTGATGGAGGAATTTATGGCATGTCAGTAAATGGAACTGGAATAACTCAAATAATTACCTCTGAATCTGATATTTTGGTTAGAAATGAGGAAAAATATAATAATACAGATACAACTCAGGTATACGCAAATATGCTTTATATCAATGACATTAACAATCCAAGCAATATTTATAAGTATAATATGTCTCTTTCACAGTTTGTAGATACGATTGTAGTTCCTGGTAAAGTAGTTGATATTAAGTTTAAGGATTAACTTTACAATTTATCCATAAGCTGTTTATAAATGTTGGTCATTGATTCAATATCTTTAATATTTACTTTTTCATTAGGTGAATGTACATTATCTTCGGGTGCACCAATAAAACACCAGTCCCATGGAAAGGGGCTATTTTGTAATTCGTTTCCATCACTTCCTCCTGATGACTCAACTTCTAATTGAAATTTAAGATTATTATTTTGAGCAATATTTAATATTTTATTTACAAAGGATCTTCTTGGAATTCCTCTATCACGTATTGAAATTACACATCCATCTCCATGTCTAACTCCTTCAGTAACCCATGTAATATCTGATATTAATGCTTGTTTGACATTAAATTTTTCGTAAATAAATTTACCTAGGTATCCTACCGATCCACCTCCATGTTCTTCCCAAGATGAAAATACTATAATT
>NZWA01000066.1 GCA_002697505.1 Flavobacteriales bacterium
ACCAGATCACCCTTCTTAAAAGATTCACCGATAATTTCAGCACCAGTGTCCCAAGCCTCACATGGTACAAAAGTTGTGATCTTATCACGTTCTCCACTAGCCTTAGTATATTCTCTAGATACTGCGATAGTGAAGTTAACAACAGAGGTTGTTTTCTTTCCGTTATTAGTATTGACCGAACGCACTTCCGGATCACGAGCAAGATTTCCACGTAGAATATTAATATTCATTGTAAACTCCTATTTACTTATAAAACCAAACGACACACAATATAATACATCGTCAACGCAACGATGTCAAGTTTTCGGTATAAATGCCTTTTCTACGATAAACGAATCTCCTGAGCGATTCTTTTTACCTTTAACAATTATGATATTATTGTCAAATAAAATATTTCTGTATTGCTTATATGCTTCAGGGAAAAATATAACACTGTCTATAACTCCGTAACTATCACTTAACGAAACGAAAGCCATTTCTGATCCAGGGTTTTTGCCAGATTTAGTTTTAGTTACACTGACACTTGCAATCTCTCCACAAGTTATAATTTCATTCAACATTGTATTTTTAAATTCTTTACAGTTGCAGTTAGTCATACTAACATCATACATATCAACCTTAGAGCAGGTAATGCTGCATCCTAAAGTTTCATCTTCAGAATCAGATATCCATTCAGGACTATCTTCTAAAGAATACGGAGGTTTCTCTAGCGAGTCCATCAAGCCACTGATGATCTTTTTTCTTCTTTCTATCAGCTTATGTTCATGTAATAATTTATACAAACATTCGTAAACATTCTTACAACAGTCTAAATGTTCTACGATAAAAGCAGATTCTTTTTTAGTTAGTGCTCCAATAAGACTATACTCAAATAGCATTGAAGTTCTAGTCTTATTTAAGAAATCTAATCCTCCGCTTTTAATCAAAGCCTTAGCAGCTGTAGAATTGATATTAGTAATTATCTTAAATAGCGTTGTACACCAATCTAAGTTGTTGATATCTATTTGTGTATCTTCAATTGTTTTTATAAGTTTTTTATGAACTGATTTACCAAAGCCCTTTATATCTGTCAATCCAAAATAAATCTTTTTGTTTTTCATTATAAAAAATTCATTAAGATTACGCAGATCGGGCACACTAACATTTATATCCATTTCATTTGCATTTTGAATAAGAGCTTTGATTTCTGCTTTGGGATCAATTTTATCTTTAGCAAATCTTAAATAAGAAGCAAAGAAAACTCTAGGAAAATGTGCTTTTGTATATGCAGATAGATAGGCGTTCATTGCATAACTGACAGCATGGCTTTTGTTAAAACTATATCTTTGGCTTTTCTCAATCCATCCAAAAATTTCTTCAGCTTCATCATTATTAACAATTTTCAGTTTTTTAGAACCTTTAATAAATTTCTTTTTCAGTTTAGCCATTTCTTCAGGTTTCTTTTTACCAATAGCTTTTCTAAGATTATCTGCTTCTTGCAAATTAAAACCAGCAATTTGTTTAGCGATACGCATAGCTTGTTCCTGATAAATCATTTCGCCATAAGTACCTTTTAAAGAATCTTCTAAAGCTGGATGATAATAGTCCACAGATTCTTGTCCATTCTTTTTATCAATATAGTGATTACTAACACTTTTACCATCACGAACAGCTTCCAAACATCCTGGTCTTAAAATAGATATTAATGCAGAAAGTTGTTCTATATTTTCTGGCTTTAGTTTTTTAGCCATAGACTTACCAAGTCTAGATTCTAATTGGAAGCAACCTTTTGTGTTGCCTTCAGAAATCAATTCCCAAGTTTTATCGCACTCCAAATTAATAGGACTGTGAACAGGATCAAAATCAATTTTTAAATTCTTATCATCTAGAACATCAAATGAACATCCGCAAGAATATTTATAATTTTTCATTGCCTAAAAGAATCCTTAAATTTAATGTTAGCTGCCAATTTTCTGTGTAACTTCATGAACCTAATCATAATTTCTGCTGTATCCCTAATATCCTTAATGGCATCATGTGCGCCATCTTTAGAAATACCAAAGTAATCTCTTAAAGAATCTAGTGTGTAACTTTTCAATTCTCCATTCTGTTCGAACCAATAGAAAACTAAATTCATTACATCAATTACATCTCTAGGATAAAATATATCCGTTTTACCTTCCTTATTAGTATTACCATGTTTAGCACTTAGTCTATCTATAATAGGCAAATCAAAACGATATATATTATAGCCAGCAGCAATAGGTGCAGAGAACTGACTTTTCCTAGAAGATCTAGAATGATATTTAGCAAGATAGTCTACAAACATTTTCCAAGAATGTTCTTGGCTAGGATTATTACGCCACTTTTCCATAATGTCTGCTTTAGAGCAACCAGCAACCTTAGCATGAAAATCTACAACATCTGTTGTATATTCATAGTCAGGATCTTTAGCAATACACTCTGGTTTGAATGTAATATTAAATTCAGAATTAGGGATAACCTCAAGTTTAATTGGGTCAATAATTACTGAAGCTAATTGTACTGGGCTACAAACTTTAGGATCTACTCCGTCAGTTTCAAAATCAAATACGCAAATTTTATTATAATTAATCATTATTCTTGAACTACCTCGACTTCGGTAACTGGAACTATCATTACTTTTTGTCCCGGATTATTGGATAAAACAGCGTTGTTAACTTTACAACAATTGATTCTTTCATCTGCAATCTTAGTGTGCTCTTGTCCGTTATGAATGAATTTAGTACCTACAGCGATATCTACAAATCTTGGCATTTTATTCTCCCTGTTTAAGTAAGTTTTGTATAGTCATAATTTTATCTAGCATGGCAACGCCAAGAATATCAAATTTAATAATTCCAATAGATTCTAAATCCTGCATTTCCATGCCAGCTATCATCTGTTTGTTTTTAGAGTCATATACCATTGGACATATTTGACTTAATGGCTCAGAACTAATAGCAATACCTGCTGCGTGTTTAGACTGATTTGATTTAACTCCTTCTAATCTTATAGCCTGTTCAAACCTTTTGGCAAGTGGGCCTTGCAATTCGCCATCTTTATCTATAGAACACCATTCCTTAATTTTATCTGCATTATTTTCTAACGTCCACCTAATAATAGAAGCTTCTCCAGTTGCATCTTTCATAGCTTGTAGAGAATCAGCAATTTTAGCTTCATCAGGTATATTTTTAGTAATCTTATTCATTTCATCAAAAGATATATTACCATATACTCTGAGTACATCTTTCAATGCTCCGCGACCTTTAATAGTATTAAACGTAATCATTTGAGATACTTTATTTTCTCCGTATGTATCCTTAATATACTGGATAATATCTTCACGTTTATTAATCGGTACATCTACATCAATATCTGGCATGGAGACATGCTCTGCTGTATTACGTCCAGCATTATAGAATCTATCAAACATTAAATTATATTTTATAGGATCAATATTAGTAATGCCAATTAAATAAGATACAAGACAACCAGCAGCACTACCTCTACCAGGACCCGGTAACCAGCTATTGTCACGAACATGATTTACAATATCTTGCACAATTAGAAAGTAGCTAGAAAGGTCAGCACCTTGTAGAACATCAAGTTCATACTTAATTCTATCTACATAGACTCCGTGTTCGGACTCTGGTACTTGTTTAGCTATTTTAGCTTTCCATCCATCTCTACATAATTGTCTTAAATACTCGGCATCATCGTAGCCTTCAGGACATGGGAAAGGTGGCAAATTAGGTTTGCTTAAAATATCATATTCTTCACACATAGAGTCAACTAGATTAGTATTGTCTATCTCTTCTTCGGTGTGTAAATCATTAATTTCTTCTTGCGATAATATATGAAAATTTTCTGATGTGAAAAACGAACTGAGTGCTACATCTTCTTCGTTAGCGAGTTTACGATTAATTTCTGGAAATGTAGTTTTAAGATTATTACATAATAATACTCTTTGATCTACAGCATCGCTTTTTTTGCAATAATGTGCATCAGGAGTACATACAACTTTAGTTTTAGTTGATTTAGATAATTCTCTTATACAGTCAGTGAGTGGGGATTGGACATCGATGTTATCTTTATCCATTAATTGTGCTTCTAAAAAGAAGTTATCTTTCCCAAACATATCTTTAAATTTACCAACATATTCCTTACCTATTTTTTCCCAATCAGGAACTATGGTATCATTTTCTACAAGTTTGTTTGCAAGAGTAGAACCTAGATGACCACAAATACCTATAAGATTACCATCCAACATTTCTCCTAAACGATCAAGATCTAATCTAGGTTTAAAATAATAATGTTCTGGACGATTTGACTCTGATACTATTTTGATTAAGCTTCGCCATCCATCATAGTTTTTAGCTAATACTAAAAAATGAGAAAGAGATCTATTGTCTTTATTCTGAAATGTAGCATCTTGATCACAAATATATAATTCACAACCTAATATAGGTTTGATGCCNCGAGATCTCATCTGTGTATAAAATTTAATTGCACCAGCAATATTGCCNTGATCTGTTAGAGCACAAGATTTTNCTCCTATNTCTTCACATCTNTCTGCAATTTGGACAGGNTTNCTTAAGACCATCCAATAAACTGTACATACTATGTACATGCAAAGGTATATATGTTTTCATCTTTTAATTCCAAAAGTTATTCAGCACTCCCTGGAGCCTTGTAATGTCCTATATTATAACCGGGAGCCTGATACTGGTCAATCACATTATCCATACCTTTTATGCTTATGTCATGTTTTATTTGTTCGCATATAGTCATGTTTTCGCCCATAGTAGTTAATTGATCTTCTCTGTATTCTACTATTGGTAAATGTTCTGAACCTTCATAAGTATTTTTGCCAAAATGACATAGCTTAGTACATTTCCAGCTTTTATTTAATTTAGGATTTTGGCTATTTTTGATATCTTCAAATTTCTTTTTAAGCATCATTTCTACTTGAAATATATTAGGCTCTCCAAAATTGACAGAGAACATACCACCATCATTTATGAAATTGATGGATACCATGATATGTTTAATATCAGGATACAATTTAGAAACAGCATAATAATACAACATTAACTGAGGATCATTATGTAATTTCTTTAATGTCTTTTCTTCACCAGTAGCCCAATCTAAACGTCTACCTGTTTTCCAATCAATAACTTCATAGGTATCATCATTGACTTTAGTGATTAAATCTATTGTACCTTTTATAGAAAGCTGGCCTTCTAGATGTCCTTCCTTGGTATCATAGCTATATTTGGCCCAAGGCTTGTCTATAGTAATATCAAAATGCTGCTCAGGTTCTACGATTTCTCTATTACGAGGATCGAACATCCCATCAGCGTAATCTATAGTTTTATAAACCCATTTATCACAATCTTTAAAATCTCTGTCTGTCCATTTGTGATGAGTAAACTGTGATGTGTAATATTTATATACTCGTTCAGTAATATTATCTAAGTTGTAATTTGTAATATCAACCGGACCTATAATGTCATCTTCAAAATATCTATTATTGTTCTGTTGGTTTAATTTGATAAAAGCTAAGATTTCCATAACCTTATGGACAATAGTACCCTTATCTGCTTTTTTATTAGAAGGTGATCTTTGACCTAAATTATATTCTATAAAATACTGCATAGGACACATAGAATGTGTTCCGTATGAGCTGCTTCTGATATATGTGACTATAATGGTAATATTCCTTTATCTATTAGAAAGTCATGAATAATTTCGTTTTGCTTTCCAATAGTTAAGTCACCATTGTCGATGACTAAATCAAAATTAAATGCGTCGTACTGACTAGCATCTAAAGCCGCCTCACTCGCATGATTTGAATTATATGGGTTCCTATTAAGTTTTATTACTGCTCCACCAGCCTTTTGAATAGCATCAACCTCGTTAGGAAATCTGCAATCCGCTATTACTGCTAAATCAGGTTTTTCTAAATCAATCTTTTTAATAGTGGCTCCAGCCCAAACGTCATGCTGTATTTTTCTGAACACATCAGTTCCTACATATTGCATAACTTCTCTAGCTGTCATCCTCTTATCTGTATCAGGCCAGTAACAATCTACTAATTCATTTTTAGAATCATCGTTACCATAACACTGATGGTAAGTTAATCCAAATATATTCATGCATACATCTTTTTTTAAAGGATCAGCAAAATTATATATTTTACCTACTCCTAATCCACGATTTTCAAAAATGTTTTTAACAAATTCTGCGGATGTAGTTTTACCTGATTGTTTTCTTCCAGCAAAAGCTATAATCATATAACACCTTTTATATATTCTTTAATTTCTCGGTCGATTTCTTCGGCATCCATTTCCGCCACATCAGCCTTAGATATTTGTGGAATAAATATTCTATAAGTGTTTTGACACTTTTCTTTAATTTGTTCTGCTGCTTTTCTTCCAGCGTCATCATTGTCTGTTAATACTATTATAGTCATTGCTCCAGAAGAGTCTAACATAATCTTTTGTCTGTCGCTAAGAGCAGAGCCAAAAATACCTACACTATTATGTATACCATTTTCTTCTAATTTCCATACATTACCAGGACTTTCTACCAAAAGCACAACACCTGTTTCTTGTATATGTTTTTTAGCAAACCAATAGTTATATAAAGAATTTTGACTTTTAAAATTAGCACTATGTTTCCATTTAGAATACAAGTATTTTCTACGATCTTCAGGACAATCTTTATTAGGATCATGAAAAGATCCACATTTATCACATTTATTAAATATGCTTCTTCCTGTACAACCAATCATATAATTATAATCTATGTCATAAATAGGTACAACTACTCTATTGTACATTTCTCTATCAGGATTATCACATAATCCTACATCATATTTATCAAGTATATCTTTAGAAAAATTTCTATCAATATAGTATTCAGCAGGTATTTTTAGCAATGGTCGAATCCTATCTCTTGTCAAACAATTTTCTGTGCTAACTTTACTGGAATTTTTTATGTGATTAATAGCATTTGTAAATTTACTTTTATTTCTAGCCACCTTAGATACTTTAATATCATTTAAATCTTTTTTTAAGAAAGAAGTAATAAAGTCTATGGTCTCTTTAAAACTTGCAGTCTTATCACCTTCTTGACTCCATTGATATTTCCTATTAGACAATAGTCCTCTGACAAAACCTATAATAGATCCTTTAAAACACTGTTCGCATCCATGAGTTCTGCATTTCCAATTCCCTCTATAATTATCTCCTTGCACATATAGATTCAATGCTCCCTCATTGTCACCTTCATGAATAGGACAAGCCATGCTTATCATCTTACCATGATCTTTGTATTCTAGATCAAAGTGATCAAATAGTTCTTCTATATTATCACAAAGTTCATCACAGACTACTTTTAACTTAGCCTGATCATTCAAACGGGATTTCTTGGTCATTAGCATTTGCGTCCTCTACAATAAAACCATCATCTTTATTACTATTATTACTCATTAATTCCAACTTAGTTTTACCTTCTGTAATTTTGGCACACCAGCCTTTCATATGACAATTGACATAATCATTATCATCTAGACCTCCACCATGCCTACTAATTAAAGGAACTAATTTACGATTACCATTATCTGGTCCATCTTCAGCAATTTCTTCTGGTGTCTTGCGTTTAAAAATACTGAAGTTGCTACATAGCCAAATAATTCTATCACTACCACTAGCTGTGTCTGTAGTTTCTTTTGTTATTCCATCTCTATTTAGCTGGATGAATGCAACGATAGGAACTTTATATTTGGTTGCAAAGTTATGTAGCTGAGTCATCATAAAACCGAGTACTTGATATTCTTTCATATCTTGACTCATACCTTGAGTGTCCATTAGCTTAAGATAGTCATAAAATATAACACAGTCTTTTGCTGTTCCGTCATCATTTAAGCCTACTTCTTTTAACAGCCATCTTCTCATAATAGATAGTTGATCTTCAAAAGATTTACCTGCAATAGACTTATAGTATAAATTAGTTTTTTTTAAAGATTCTACTGCTTCATTTACTTTGATTGATTTAGTTGGAACTTCAGCAAATTTGCCAGTTTCAATTTGATTGATTTCGATCTCTGTCATCATCGCCAATATTCTATTAATATGATCTTCTTTAGTCATCTCTGTATCCATATTTAATACAGGGATTTGCAACTTATTAGCGATATGAAAACCCATATTGTCTGACAATAATGTTTTACCTGTTTTAGGTCTAGCAGCAATAACATTCACTGTGCTACGTCTTAAACCTCCACCGATAGCTTGATCATACACTGGAAAGCCTGTAGGTATACCAACTTGATCTACCTTATTATTAATTAGTTCATCAAGATACTCATCTAATTCTTCACCAATAGATACAGGATTATTATCTACATCATTAAGCAAATTAGTAAAATCAAAGATAGTATCTTCTGCTAGACTAAGAATTGAACCGATAGATTCATTTCCTGTAACATCTAATATTTTATCTTGGGCTTCACCAAGTTGCTCTCTTAATAATCTAGCTATTTCTAATTTTCTAACTTTAGCTGCAAACTTTCTAACATTCTCTAAGTTTACAGGAAAATCTAGTACAGCTTTGAGATGTTGAGCCTCATCTTTTTTATCAAAAGCATGAGATAATCCTATCTCTTGAGCAGATGAGAATATTGAAGCTACATCTATGTTTGTATTTACAGATTGTTCTTTATCGAAAATATTTTTAAGACATTGATATATTGTCTTATTGCTATCTACAGTAAAAGAAGTATCTTGGATAATATCTGCAATATCTAAGTACGCATCTTCTCCATATTTACAGATACCAGCCAAAACTGCTCTTTCAGCAGCAGTATCACACAAAATCATTATCCAGCACTCCTAGCACAATTATTACATTTATATCTTTCAGGCGTATCTTGCAGCAAAGCAGGATTTATACTTTCTGTTTTACCACACACTCTACACGACACATTGATAGGATCGAATCGTCGAATCCTTGGAGTAGGGTCAAACTTTTTAAGTTTTTTATCAATTTCTATATCTTCTTTGTGTAAATGTGCTTCCATCATAGAATCGAATTTATTTTCGGTTTGTTGAGGTCTTCTAGATGCTCTATTCTTAATAGGACTTTCTTTTACAGGTTCTTCCTCTACAACTTCTTCATTATCTTCAGGAAGCATTTGTTTCAACATGGCTATCATCTGCTTGATTTGTTTAGGTGACATAGATTCATCCATTACGTAACCCCTTTGATCTTTGAATAGAAATTAAAATGTCTGATAAATTCTTTAATGACGTTGCTAAGTAAGTCAGTCTATCCATACGTTGTCTTGCATACTTTTTTATTTTACTTAATTTTGATGCTC
>NZWA01000067.1 GCA_002697505.1 Flavobacteriales bacterium
ATAAAATATCATCGCAGGTATTATGCCGGAAATTAACCAAGTTCCTGATAATCCGCCGATTAATAAAAGCAAAATTAGTGCTGGTATAACAGTTTTAATATTTTTTTTAATTGCATGAAGAATATCTTGCCATTTTATTTTGTATTGTAGTCCAATAAAAATTGTTATTATGGAAGAAATAATTAGTGAAAGTTGACCTGCAATGCTTATAGAGCTATCAAAAATAATTATGTTAATTATTAATAAAAAAATTAATAATACTATGGGTGTTAAAGCAATGGGAAGTGTTATCTTTTTGTTGCACATGCAAAAAGCATATTAAGTTTATTTATCCTCTGTTTCATAATATCCGTACCCATCATTTCCATATCCATATCCATATCCATATCCATATCCTTCATTTTGTGTGTAATCGTTAATTACTATATTTAAATTTGATATATTTTTATTTTTAAAAATGTTATTTACTACACTTAGAGATTTAATTTTTGAATAATTATGCCTAACAATATAAAGATTAGCATCTGCATGTTGCATTAATATAACACCATCAGTCACTAAGCCAATTGGAGGAGTATCAATAATTACATAATCATATTTTTTATTTAAAATAGTTATCAATTCGTTCATTTTAGGGCTGTCCAATAGTTCTGCTGGATTTGGAGGTATTGGTCCTGAAGCAATAACATCTAAAGTTTTAATATTAGTCTTATTTATTATGTCTTCTAAATTAGATTTATTGATTAGATAATTACTTAGTCCTTGATTTTTATCTAATTTAAAACTATTGTGAAGTTTAGGTTTTCTTAAATCCCCACCAATTAATATTGTTTTATGATTAGATAGAGCAAAAATTGAAGCTAAGTTCATGGTAACAAATGTCTTACCTTCTCCTCCAATTGATGATGTAACGGATATAATTTTTTTAGTTTTATCTGCAGCTATATATTGAATATTTGTTCTTAATGATCTAAAAGATTCCGTAATAATAGATTTTGTTGAATTTGGGACCACTAAACTTGTTGATTTNTCACTATGACCAANAAGNCCTATAATTGGTACNGAAGAATTATTTTTGATATCAGATTTTGTGTTTATTGTATCNCTAAAAAATCTTTTAATTGAAATAATACTAATTGGCACAAAAAAAGCNATNATTAGCATNAGAAAATATGTTAANGTTTTCTTAGGTTTTATAGGNCTTTGACTATCTANTCTAGCAGCATCAATTACTTTNTGATCTGATTCTGTNCCAGCTTTAGCTAATGATGCTTCATATCTTTTCTGTTGAAGATAAATAGCTGTTTGTTCATTATATTGGTATTTTCTTTTTAAAATAATATATTTTTTCTCAGCTTCAGGNAGTTTATTGATTTTTGAATTGAATTGATTGATTCTATTTTTTAGATCATTTTCATANATNGCAGCTGANGATATTAGNTTTTTTATATTTTCTATAATTGTTTGTTTGGTATGCTCTATTTGAGCTAAAACTGCTTGATAACTNGGGTTTTTATCNGTTGTAGTAATTTCNAGTTCTCCTTTGTTTGAATATAANAGNAATAATTGATTAATGAGACTATTAAGNTCTGGATTACTTATNCCCATGGAGGTTGGTGATACNATACTGTTTATATTAGATTCATCTTTTAAGTAGTTTAGTAAAGATTTATAATATTTAATATTTACAGATTGTTCAGATAAGGAGTTATCTAATTTTTGTTTTTGAAAGTATGTTCCAAATTCTTTNTCAACTATTTCTAAGTTTGGATTNTCNAGTCTAAATTNTTCTAATTGATTTTCAATAAAAGACAAGGANTCCTCAATAATACTGAGTTGATTGTCAATAAAATTAATAGTATTAACTGCCATAATATTTTTTTCATTTAATCCGCTTCGAATATATATNTCAGTTAATTTGTCTAGTATNTCTATGTTTTTTTTCGGATTACTTCCTTTAATTGATAGCTTTAAGATTGATGTTTCCTTATTAATAGGATTAATATTTATTTCTTTAATTAGTTTTTGTGCATATTGTCTTTTNGGATGTAATNTAAANGANAATTNTTTNTTTTCTNTCTTGATTTGATCAANATCAAAAAAAGATGTTTTGTTTATTGAAAATGTAAAAAGAGGTGAACTAATAGTTTCTCCAAAATTATATTCTTNNTCAAAATTTATATCAACTGGCTTNCTTTTNTCAAATTTTTGATTAATAANATTATATGCATACTTATNATTAGCCTTTAATCTCAATTTAAAAGATTCTNNATTAANAAAATCAACTTCATATTTTGTTCCAGTNACTTGTAGTTTAGTTGAGTCAACNGANACAATAAAAGGACTGTTATTAAACAATTCATTTGANATTATGAAACCTTTTTTAAAATAAGAAATACCAAGATTAAGTTCTTCNACAATTTGTTCTGTAACCGAGTATGATTTTAAAATTACAATTTCATTTTTAAGATTTTTTTTACCACTAAANAACTCTAAACCTTCTAATATNTTTTCAGCTCCAAGTTGNGTGTTACTATCATCTCTAATCAACAAGGTTGAAGAAACACTATANTCTGGAACTGTATATCTGTTAATTAAAAAACCTAGNAAAANAAAAAATAAAATAGANAGTAGAAANAAATACCAATAAGTCNTATAACTNAAAAATATTCCTTTTATATCTATTTTTTCTTCGNTNAGATNTTTGTTATTCATTTANTCTGTAGCTTTGAGATANACATTAAATAAAATTGCTACCGTTGTTAAAACAGATAACAATGTTTGTGATTGAGACTTTCTAAAACCTTTATATTTTAAAGGTTGTATNTAAATTAAATCATTGTTTTTTAAATAAAAAAAGTCAGATGTCATAATGTTNGCTTGAGTTAAATCTATNTTATACGTTTTTTTATTGTTTTTGTTTGACCTAATTATTTTNACCTTTTTTAAATCAGCAAAATCATTTATATCTCCNGCCATAGCNATTGCATCATAAATTGTGATAGATTCTTTGTATATAGGATATTTTCCAGGTANGTTTACCTCTCCTAAGATTGTAAATTCAAAATTTGCAAGTTTTACAATAACAAAGGGATTAATTAAATAATCNTTTGCNACTTTTAAAATTGTTTCTTTGGCNTCGTCTATAGTNTGATTNAGTATGTNAACTTTTCCNACATTAGGTATGTCTATTGTNCCGTCTTGAGAAATTGTNAAACCNTTNAGGTAAAGATTTGCACNTGTTAGCTTTTCGTTTGCACTATTNGTATTATTTTCAATATTAAATANATTATTTAGTTCTTCGTTTCTACTTATAACTTTGACCATNAGAACNTCACCAATTTCNAGTTGNTGTTTTGGNGGAATTGGTGAAATATCCCATTTTCCTGACTCGCTATTGTTNAAATAGGTTATTTTTTTCATNGGAGTACAACTTTGCACTAATATTAAAACAATAAATATTTTGATTATNTTTTTCATNCTAAAAGTTTTATATGAATGATTTTTACAAATATAATAAATTAACTTCCTAAAATNTTTTTTTAAGATNTTCATAAATATTATTTGTTGGAAANCCCATAATATTNGTATANGACCCATTTATAGTNTTTACACCAANATGACCAATCCATTCTTGAATACCATAACTACCAGCTTTGTCAAAAGGTTTAAAATTTTNTATATANTATGATATTTCATCTANNGATAGTTTATTGAAAATAACTTCTGAACTAACAGAAAAGAGAACTTCNTTTATTTTAGTCTTGATACATATTCCAGTTATGACTTGATGAGATTGGTNACTAATTTNTTGAAGCATTTTTTGAGCTTGATTTATATTTTTNGGTTTATTTAATATTTTNCCGTTAATTAAAACAGTGGTGTCTGCAGTAATNAATAGATAATTATCTGGTAATTTTAATTTAGATATGTTTAATGCTTTTCTNTGAGCTAAATGTTCTGCAACTTTTTCTTTTTTTATTGNGTTTGAGTACGTTTCTTTNNTNTTACTTGNAATNNNATCAAAATTTATNTNNAGCTCNGANAATAATTTTTTTCTTCTNGGAGAATTNGAGCCNAGAATAATTTTATATTTTTTTAAGTNTTTAAGCATAAATAAATGTAAAAAAAGGTATTGATAAAATTCCAATTANCATTATNTTTTTTGATAATTTACTATTGTAAATNAAATCTGATTTNNTTTTTGCGTTATATGTTTTATATAATAATTTNAATAATAAAATTTGTAAAGCAAAACAATAAAGTATTGAAAAAGAATCAACTCCCCAACTATTATTAGACAAAAAAAGATTTTTTAATTGTAAATATTGAATGCAAGCAATAAAAATTACGGTTATTATAATAAAATAACAATTTAAAATAGCACTTTTTTTTACTCCAATTTTAATTGGTAATGTTAAAGCGTTAATTGTTAAATCTCCTTTAATATCTTCAATGTCTTTATTAATTTCTCTTATTAGTGTTGTTATAAATGAAAAACTAGCATAAATTAAGATAATTTGTGTATAAAATTTATTTTCATTGCTTATATTATCTAAGTTGATATCAAAAATAATAATATTAATTATGCTTAATGCAACAAGAAATGAAACTTGAATGTTTCCCATTAAAAATGATTTTTTTAATTTTTTTGAGTATAGCCATAACGCAAAAACAAAATAGATAAAAATTAATGATAAATATATTTTTTTTAACAATAAGCTTACAATTAAGCCACATACAATCCCCGTTAAATTAAAAATGAAATAATATTTATATGCCTTTTTTTCATTAATATATTTGTTTACTAAAACATCATTTTTTTTATTTATTAAATCTGCTTCGATATCATATATATCATTAATTATATAACCAGCTGCTACTATCGTAATGGTTGCTGTTAGGTATAAAAGAAATTCAATCCAATTCAAAGAATAATTGTCAACAAATTGGTTGACAATACAGAACTTTATTAAAAGTTGAATACTTACAATAATCATTAAGTTTTTAAATCTTATTAATTTAAATAAATGTTTCAAATCATTCATTTGGTTGAATTTTTTCATCTGCTTCAATTATTGACTGTGTGATAAGTTTATATATCATCTTAATTTGATTGTCGTTGATTTGTTGTATATGTTTTTTGATTACATTAAAATCTTTTCTTTTAGCAGGTCCTGTTTGTACTTTTAGAGGATTATTGTTTTTAATTTTAGAAACATTTTGTTTAATTAGAGGCATTAAAATTGAAAAATCAACATTAGTTTTTTTTAAAATATTATTGGCAATAGTGTACATATGATTGCTAAAATTACATGCAAATACAGCGGCTAAATGGATTTTTTCTCTTTCCTCAGAATTTAAAATAAAAATATTATCAGATATTATACTTGCAATTTTTACTAGCTTTTTCTCAAACTCACAATTGTTAGTTTCAATTAGAATAGGAGTGTGTTTAATATCTACTGCATTTTTTTTGTTAAAAGTTTGCAAAGGATATAAAACACCATAATTTTTATATTTATTATTAAATATATCAAGACTAACACTACCTGAAGTATGAACAATATTTGTTCCTTTTAAATTTTCTATAATTTGAATTATCGCATCATCAGAAACTGCTATTATTATTAAATCTACTTTTTCAATTTCAGTTATTTTTGATGTGTATTTTGCATTAACTAAACTAGCAAGATTCGCTGCATTTTTTATATTTCTACTATAAATTTGATGTATACAAAAAAAATTTTTTTTTAGGCTTAATGCTAGATGTGTAGCAACATTTCCAGATCCAATAATTGATATGTTTTTCATTTGGATTATTTACATGCAAATCTAATAATTATTAGTAATTTTGTAACATATCTTATTTATGTTTAAAAAAATTACAAATCTTCTCTTGTCAATGCAATTTATGACATTTTTATTACTGCTTTTTGCAGCAGTAATTGGTTATGCAACATTTATTGAGAATGATTTTGGTAGGTCAGCAGCTAAAGCACTGATTTTTAATAAGTGGTGGTTCGAATTGATTTTGTTATTGCTAACCGTTAATTTAATAGCTAATCTATTTCGTTTTAACTTATTTAGAAAAGAAAAATTAGCTGCATTAACATTTCACCTGTCCTTTATTGTTATTTTAATTGGATCAGCTATAACTAGATACGTTAGCTATGAAGGGATGATGCATATTCGAGAAGGTGAAAGTAGTAATTCTTTTATATCGGACGATACATTCTTAAAAGTTCATGTAAATAACTATAATCCGAAAACCAAAGCACCTGCACAACAATTAAACTATGAGAAGAAGTTATTTTTATCTCCAATCACAAAAAATAATTTTTCCTTCACATTAAACTTTATAAATGATATAAAAGTAAGCTATCAAGATTTTTTAGTTGATGTAAAAGACTCTCTAATAGTAAATCCTGAAATTAATAATAAACTTATTCATTTAGTGGTTCCTGGTGACAATGGTATGCAATCTGAGTTCCTAAGAGATAAAGAACAAAAATTAATTAAAGATGAAATTTTCACTTTTAATAATCCAGTTGTTGGAGCAATTAATATTAAAGATAGTAGTGGTATTTTAGTATGTAATTCCCCATATTATGTAGAGACAATGAGTATGTTAACCAGAGAAAAAAATCAAATTAATAAACTAGTTGATTTTTCTTTTAATTCTAAAGCTCTACATACTACTAACGGATTAAATTTTGTTTTAAAAAAATATGTGGAAAATGGAATGCTTAAAAAAGTTAATGGTTCAAAAAAGATGAAAGATGGATCAGATGATATGTTGATTGTTAAAGTTGAATCAAATGGTAAGGAGAAAATAGTTCAGTTAAGTGGTGGTAAAGGTTTTGAGGGAAAGAAAGAAGACTTTACTATTGATGGAATAAATTTTTCTTTATCGTACGGTTCCAAGTACTACAAAACACCATTTAGTTTATATTTGAGAGATTTTCAACTTGAAAGATACCCTGGCTCGCAAAGTCCTAGTTCGTATGCTGCAGAAGTAACAATATTAGATA
This sequence comes from Flavobacteriales bacterium, assembly GCA_002697505.1. GTDB lineage: Bacteria > Bacteroidota > Bacteroidia > Flavobacteriales > BACL11. The sequence continues at coordinate 7,035 of NZWA01000067.1, forward strand.
AGAAAAAAAAATATGATCAAGATTTTAAGAATATTTCTAAAGAAAATATAGATGAATTGGTTAAGAATAATCAATACTCAGAAACAGATTATAGAATATATATGAATAACGTATTACAACATAAAGGATTTAGATTTTTTCAATCCTCATATGATAAAGACGAAAAAGGCACCATATTGTCTGTTAATCATGATTGGTGGGGAACGATCATTACATACGTTGGGTATTTTTTACTTTCTCTAGGTTTTATTCTTGTTCTTTTCGCAAAGAAATCGAGATTTAGTCTTTTGAGAAAACAACTTCAAAAATTGAATATTAAAAATCCACTGATTTTTATATTATTTTTAACATGTTTTAAAGTTGACGCTCATCAACCTGTAGCATTAGATCATGCTAATAAATTCCAACAGTTAGTTATACAAGATAATGGGGGTAGATTAAAACCAGTAAATACTCTTTGTTCAGAATATCTTAGAAAAATTACTGGAAAAGATAATTATAACACTTTAACATCTACTCAAACAATTTTAGGAATGATGAGTAGTCCAAAACACTGGAGCAATGTTAATTTAATTAAAGTTTCATCTAAGAAACTGAGAACTTTACTTGAAGCACCAGATCTTAATTCTCGATCAACTTTGTTAAAGATTACTGATTTTTTCAACTCTGATGGAGACTATATAATTTTAAATGACGTTGAATCAGCATATGCAATGCCTGTTGAAGATCGCTCACAATTTGAAAAAGACATAATTAGAGTTGATGAAAGAATTAATATTTGTTTTATGATTTTCAATGGCGGTATTTTTAGATTTTTCCCTGTCCCTGATGATGAAAATAATACTTGGGTTTCGTCCCTTCAATCTAATTTGTTTTCTGGAAAAGATTCTTTGTTTGTTGCAACAATAATGCCCTTATATTTTAACACTCTAAAAGAAAGTCTTGAAACAAATCAATGGAATTATACAGATACAATTGTTCAATTTATAAATAAATTTCAAGAGAGATATGGTGCCGAGGTATTACCATCAAAAGCAAAAGTAGGTCTTGAAATTATTTACAATCAGTCTAAAATATTTTCACGTTTATTTATTTACTATTTTACTTTTGGTTTTTTACTTCTTATATTCTCTATTTTACAAATTTTTAACAACTCAAAATTCTTAAGCAAGTTAGTAAAGCTAATAAGCTTTTTTATATTGTTTGGTTTTATTTTACACACTGGAGGTCTTATTGTCAGATGGATTATTTCAAATCATGCTCCCTGGAGTAATGGATATGAGTCTATGATTTACATTGCCTGGGCTACCATGCTGTCTGGGTGGATATTTAACAAAAGATCTATGCTACCACTCACAGCAACTGCAATTGTATCAGCTTTAATTTTAATGGTTGCTCATCTTAATTGGCTGGATCCAACAATAACAAATTTAGTACCAGTATTAAATTCATATTGGTTGATGATTCATGTTTCTATAATTACTTCATCATATGGCTTTTTTTCTTTAGCATTTATGTTAGGTTTCTTGTCTTTGTGTCTTATTATTTTTCAATCAAAAGANAATTATCAAAAAGTCAAAACAGTATTGAGTGAGTTGAAAATAATTAATGAAAAAACTATNGAATTAGGTCTTGTTTTGTTAACAATTGGTACTTTCCTTGGAGGTGTATGGGCAAATGAATCTTGGGGAAGATATTGGGGATGGGATCCAAAAGAAACTTGGGCTCTTGTAAGTATACTGATTTATGCATTTATTCTTCATATGCGATTTATACCTAAATTGAATAATACTTTGGTATTTAGCTCGGTATCTATGTTTGCAATTTGGACTATAATTATGACATATTTTGGTGTTAACTATTATTTATCAGGTTTACATTCTTATGCCGCTGGAGATCCAATGCCAATACCAAAATTTGTATATTATTTATTAGCAATTATGATTATCAGTACAGTTTTAGCTAANATTAAATATAAAAAAAAATATAAATGAAATTAGATATTTTAGCCTTTGGAGCNCATCCAGATGATGTTGAACTTGGATGTGGAGGTACTTTAATCAAAGAAATTCAAAATGGTAAGAAAGTTGGAGTTATTGATTTAACTCGAGGAGAATTAGGTACACGTGGTAGTATTGCAATAAGAGATAAAGAAACTAAAGATGCATCAGAAATTATGTCTTTAGATATTCGTGAAAATATGAATTTTAAAGATGGTTTTTTTAAAGATGATGAATCTCATAAAATTGATTTAATTAAAAAAATTAGAAAGTATAAACCAGATATANTTGTAACTAATGCTTTATCTGATAGACATCCTGATCATGCTAGATCTTCAAATATAACTGTTGATGCTTCTTTTTTAGCAGGATTAGAAAAGATTAATACAAATCAAGACGTTTGGAGACCAAAGTACATTTATCATTACATTCAATTTAATAATTTGACACCTGATTTTGTTATTGATGTTTCCTCTCAAATGGACTTAAAAATAAAAGCAGTCAAAGCTTATTCTTCTCAATTTTATAATCCAACAAGTAAGGAATCAAAAACTATAATTTCTTCAAAAGAGTTTTTAGAGAGTGTAAAATATAGAGCACAGGACTTCGGTAGATTATCAAANTGCAAGTATGCTGAGGGNTTTATATCTCANCAACTACCAAAAATNNATTCATTANTNGATTANAAATAAAAAAGCCAGATAANAAATCTGGCTTTTNTAATTTGAATATTTTTTNANATTATTTAACNGTTAGTTTCTTAGAAATAACNTTGTTATTTATTGATGTATTTATAAAATAAACTCCTTNTTGTAAATTNCTTACATCTAAAGTTTTNATGTTTTTACCTGAATAAACTTTTGTTTTTTCAGNAAATACATTTTTTCCTAAAACATCAATAATATTTATTTCTATATCAGAATTATTATCAGAATATACTTCTAATGTAGTTGAATTTATTGCTGGGTTAGGATATAGATTTAATGAAAAATTATCTTTTATTTCATTAATGCTTGTTGGAGTATTTGACCATAAGCCAACAGTATCTATTTCTAAATATACTATGTCATTGTTATCAGGAATATCCTCGTCNCCTCTTACAGCNAGTCCTGGCTCAAAGTCTCTTTGNTANATTAATCTNACNTTGTCATCAACAACATGATGCATTGAACCATAAACACATTCTAACATNCCATTCCACACATCTGATGGTGTAACATCAACAGGTTCTTTCCATGTTATACCTCCGTCAGATGACTTAGTTAAATATATATGGCGATAAACTTGTGTGCCATTATCAGCATTTTCTTGATATGCAGCAAAAGATAACCAAATTTCATTATTAGAAGTTAACCCAATATTTGGCATACTTGCTCTAGAAGCGTAATAAAGAGCATANCCTCCTGTTGAATCTATTCCATCAACTAATCCATCTCCATTAAGATCTGGTGCAGATGCAATAATATTATTATCCATCATGTCTGACCACCATCTNCCTCTTGGAGTAGCTATACCAGCAGCATCAATAAAGTTAATAGTGTCTTGAAGTTGTGTGTTGTTAGCAACAGTAAAGTATGTTGTAGTAGAATTGTAGCTATGATATATTGTTGTATCTGCTGACAATAAAATAGTAGTGTCAATGTTTCCTATTGAATCATAAACATTTGTCAAAATATTTGATTCCCAAACCCACATTGTGTCTGTNGGATTACTTGGGTTGTTTGGATCATTGTAATGAATGATTTGCANATAATTTGTTGGNACATGTACAGTGGTATTTGTTGCAGAATCCCACTGATTTGTGAATACGGTATCAGTTGAATAATGAAGCGTATCAACCACANTACCATTAACTGTATANGATGGNTATTGTGAATAAGTTGAATCTAAATAATTATCTGCNCCAAAGCTTTCGTTCCAATAAGCTAACATGTTNGTTCCTGGATACCAACTAGACTGAGCATCAGTAAGATCATCATCNGCATATTGCATTACTCCATATGCAACATGAGCCATGTTATTGTTATCTAAAATAACNGCCCCNTAATTATCTGTTGAAAATANGTGGTCAGTGGTNTCNTTACCATCTAGGTCAAAACCATCATCCATAGCATACTTTTGTACNGGTACATCNAAAAATGTTGTTCTAGTCCAGNTATCTCCNTTGTNATCAGACTTAAGTATAAATGAATCTCCCCAATCANCAAAATATGCTATTACTACNGTTTCACCTCTTGCNTCTATGGCNTATACATCACCAGACATTCCTATAAAATTCGAAGTGTCAAGTGATGGAAGCTGAACATCCATTCTGTCCCATGTNACACCTTCATCTTGAGATCTNTANTATACTAAAGCACCATCNAGTCCATTAAAAAGAGGACCGTTGAAATTNGANGATGCAGTAACTGCAATCATATGTATTGTTTCATTGTTTAGNCCACCAACAGCGGATCTNTTCCATATCATATCTCTAAACATTCCTGTACTATCTTGAGAAGATATAATGTTTTCAGTCCAAGCTCCACTACCAATTGAAGCTCTATGTGTAATTCCAACATANGAATTATCTGTNTTGTGTGTTATAACAGCTTCTTTNCCANTTCCTGTGACTATCATTGATGGCCATCCACATCTTGAGCTTTCTAATCTCATAGTTGGATTTGCATCCCAGGNACCNTTNGAGTAGCTGTAAAAATTATACCCAGAACCTCTATCAGCGAAAGTTGTGTTGTATTGTTGACTCATTGTCCATGCTGCAGAAATACTTCCATCATTATGCATAATAATTCTATCTTGAATTGCAGCNTTAGTTTGTAAGTCATATGTAGTATTTCCNATAACAGTTTCATTCAAATTTACAGATTTTGCATTTGAAATAGCTGCAGTATTTGGATTTGGATTAACTAAAAGATGGAGTAGGGCGTCGTCACCTGACATCATTACTTTNTCATTAACAGCCTTAATCTTGAAATTATTTAATCCTGAGTTNACTTGTGCTGNACCAATATAGAATGTTAGTAAAGCAATTAAAAANGTAGATAAATGTTTCATAGTTCTTGTTTTGTTAGTTTTATTTTCGCGCTAATTTAANAAAAAATATTTTTATACCGTAACCTGATAGAATTNCCAATAACNACAATGTCGGAGAATGCCATAAATAATGCTGCCCACATCGGATTTAATAATCCCAATATAGCAAGAGGTATTGCAATTATATTGTATGAAAATGCCCAAAATAGATTTTGTTTGATAGTTAAAAGTGTATGCTTTCCTATNTCTAATGTTAAGGGNAGTTNTTCTATTGTATTTTTATTAAGTAGTACTATATCGGCAGATTTAATTGCAATTTGAGTTGAATCACTTAAGGAAATACCAATTGTTGCTTTTTCAAGTGCTGGNGCATCATTNATTCCATCACCCACCATNATAGTTGGGNNTTTTTGTACNAGTTTNTCNATAATATCAATTTTATCANTTGGTNTTTGCTCGCTNTATATNTNTTTTATNTTTAGTTTTTTTGAAATATTTTTGCANTTTCTTTTAGAATCTCCGCTAACCAAAATTGTATTGTATTTTAAATTAATNTTTTNTATTGTCTCCTNTGTTCTGTGTTTTATTTGGTCATAGATTTTAAGTTTTGCAATTAACTTTNCCTCTNTATATAAATATACATCAAAATCGTCTTCTGTATCTTNTATTTTACTGGANCCGATTTCATATTTTTGGTTATTNATTGTCCCAATNATNCTTTTACCCTTNTTTTCNATAATTTTTGANGCTTCAAGATTTGTAGCAAACTTTTTATAGATNTTNCAAAGCGATTTTGCAATTGGATGTGAGGAGTGCTTTTCTAAATTGTAAATAATATTTTTAATTTCTGATTCATTTTCAGTTCCATTTACAACCAATTTTTCAATTTCAAAATTACCATTAGTTAATGTACCTGTTTTATCAAAAGCAATTGTTTTTATCTCAGCCAGCTTTTCTAAAGTATCACCTCCTTTAATTAATATTCCATTTTTTGCAGCAATACCAACNCCAACCATAACTGCTGTTGGTGTAGCTAAACCCATTGCACAAGGGCATGAAATGACAAGAACTGCAATTGATCTTAAAAGTGCTTCTTGAAATGTCAAGTTAAAAAAGTAATAACCTAAAATTAGAGTAAGGATACTAATAGTNATTACAACTGGAACAAAAATCGCACTTATTTTATCTCCAGTTCTTTGAATCTTAGGTTTTGATTTTTGCGCATCTTTTATAAGCAAAATTATTTTAGAAAGAACAGTATCTTCTTTTTCATTGATAACTTTAATTTTTATATTACCATTTGTTATGATTGTTCCACCAATAACATTATCATCAATATTCTTGGTAATAGGTAAACTTTCGCCAGTTATCATTGACTCGTCAACNCTACAACTACCTTCAATTATTTTACCATCTATTGGAACTATATCACCTGNGTTAACAATGAGTATATCATTAACTNNTGTTTCATCAATTTTTATTTCTTCGACTAATCCATCAACTTCTCTTTTAGCAATTGTGTGTTGCATCTTGGATAGATCACTGATGGATGAAGTAGTTTTTTTAATGGAATTATGCTCNAATAAATTGCCTAAAAGTACTAAGGTTATTATTGTAGCACAGGTCTCAAAAAACATGTAATTATAAACTTGTGAGGTGTTATTGAAAATAATCCATCCTATTAAACTATATAAAAATGCAGATGTNGATCCAATAAAAATTAAAACATCCATATTTGGAAATTTCATTTTTATTGAATTCCATGCACTTTTACCAAAATATTTTATNCCAATTATAAATACTGGTAAGCAAAGAAAAAATTGAATTAGAGGATTATGTAATATGTTTTCTTTGGGCAAAAACATATGTAAAAANAGTGGANTAGTAAAAAACAATGANGTNTAAAAATATTTTTCNAGTTTTGATATCTTTAGTTTTTGTTTGATTTTCTCATCATATATTACATAACCCATTTTTNTAATNAGATNTTTAGNTTTATTAATATCGTTATCATCTTTANCAATAAAACTAACTTCGGAAGAAGAAAAATTTACATTTACTTCTGNTANATTATTTTTTTCAAGATTTTTTTGAATTCCTTTTGCACAGTTTGTGCAGGACATTCCATTGACTTTTAAAATTATATTTTTCATGCATGTAATTGTATAACAAAATTATATTTTATTTTAGAATGATTATTACATAATATTATATATTTGCATCCTAAAATGGTGGTTGTAGCTCAGCTGGTTAGAGCACTGGATTGTGGTTCCGGGGGTCGTGGGTTCGAATCCCATCATCCACCCAAAAAAAGCCTACTTATTAGTAGGTTTTTTTTATTTTGATTTGATCCTAGAGATACTTCTTAAAAACTGAGATTTGGGCTGAAATCCGTTTAATTGTAACTTTTTTTCATTCTCAGAACTAATTATTACAGTGTTTGGCCAATAATACTGCTCTTTCCAAGGATCAACAAGTTTTGCATATAAATTATGTCTCCAAGTGCTTTTAGGATCTTCCTCTATGGAAGCATCATTAATGTATTGCTTTCCTTTGTAATATATAGTTTCTTTACTTTTTCCATTAATCATTACTGGAAGAAAATTTTCATTAATCAGCTTTATAATTTGTGGATCGTTTAAAGTTTCTTTTTTCATTCTTTGGCAGAAATCACATCCTGGTCTGTAAAAGAAAATAAGAATGTCTTTATTATATTTTTGGGAATATTTCTCGGCTTCATGTAATTCAATCCAATCAATTTCTGTACGATCAGCTCCTTGTCCAAGGCAAAAAATAAAAGATAAAATAAATGGTAGGATTAAAATATTTTTCATAATCTAAAATCAATATTATTTTTTATTTTTTAATACATTCTTAGCCCCCGCAATCCAAGAATTAACTTCAAGAGGAGAAGCTCCAAGAGAACCTAATTTATTAAAGTTAATTTTGTCATTATTTGGTTCAGGAACTGCCATCCAAATTGTTGGATAACCTCTAACAGCAAATAATCTTGCAAGTTCTCGATTTTGTTGCAGAATATTTGGATCTATTTTTGTTCTTCTTGGAAAATCAAGCTCAACTAATATGACATTTTCTTTAGCCCATTTTTTAAATTCAGGCTTTTTAAATACAGCTTTTTGTAGTTTAATACACCATCCACACCAATCACTACCAGTAAAGAAAAGAAATAGAGGTTTTTCAGTTTGTAAAGATTTGTTAATTGCTTCATTCATATCTGTATGCCATGTAATTTCTTTTTCTTGAGTGAAAGCAGTTGTTGTGATTAAGGAAATAATTATTATACTAAATATTTTTTTCATTTTTTTTATTTTTATTTAAGAATTAGTGAATATCGTGCATTAACTTTTTTATAAATGGTGATATTATAACAACGAAAATAGCAATAAATATTGTTACAAAACCAATTTGGGCGTAGATTGTGTTGTATTGCATTAAAAGTGCAACAGCTTCACTAGATGTATCCGGATATCCCATAAACCAATTAGATAAATCTGATAGCCAATTTTTGTTATTCACATTTCCAGTTGTTGTTAGTTTTGCTATAACTCCTGAAATATAATGTGCAAATGTCGAAGAAAGAAACCAAACACCCATCATAAATGCAACTATTTTTTTTGGTGCTAGCTCAGTTACTTTTGAAAGACCTATTGGAGATAAAAATAATTCACCAGTTGTTATTAAAAAATAACCTAGAAAAACAAATAAGAAAGGAACTTTGCCATTGTCATTAATAAAGTGTGCTGTAGCAGCAAAAATTAAAAATCCTAGCCCTAACTGAAAAATACCTAATGCAAATTTCATCGGAGTATTTGGATTTTTATTTATTGCTCCAAGTTTAGTCCACAACCAGCTAAATGGAATCGCTAAAACAACTATGTAGGCAGGATTGATAGCATTAGTTTGTGAGGCATTCATTCCTACTAAATTAACACATTTGTCAGCCCAAACTGTTATTGAACTTCCTGCTTGTTCAAAGCAAGCCCAAAAAATTGTACAAAAAACTGCTAATATCATTATTGCAATTAATCTATCT
>NZWA01000068.1 GCA_002697505.1 Flavobacteriales bacterium
ACAAAGAAGAACAGCAAAACAAAGAAGAACAGCAAAACAAAGAAGAACAGCAAAACAAAGAAGAACAGCAAAACAAAGAAGAACAAAGAGAACAAGATAAAAAAGATAAAATCAGTGAAAAAGATGCTGAGAAAATGCTTGATGCCATGCAACAGAAAGAAAAGCAAACACAACAAGATTTGCAAAAAAAGAAGGCTAAAGGAAAGAAAATTAAAATTTTAAAGGATTGGTAAATTGAAAAAACTATTAATATTATTTCTAATTTTTGCAAAGTACAGTAGCTCTCAAGAGCTTAAAGTTTCGGTGGATAAAAACCCTGCAATTGTTGGAGAACAAATACTAATTCAATATACTATTAACCAAAAAGGCGATAACTTTAAATCACCAAATTTTAATGGCCTTAGAATCTTAAGTGGCCCAAACCCTTCAACTCAGAGTTCATACTCATTTGTAAATGGTAAAAGTGAAAGTAAAATAAGTACAACGTACTCATTTTATGCTCAAGCAACAAAAGCAGGAAAATATAAATTTTCAGCAGCAGCAATAACAGTAGATAACAAAGAGATAAATAGTAATGAATATGAGCTAACTGTCGTTAAAGGTAAAAATCCAACTTCACAAAATTCAAATGATAAAAATTTATTTATTAAAGTTGAAGTTAGTAAAAAAAATATAGTTGTTGGTGAGCAAATTCTTGTGACTTATAAATTATACACTAGGTTAGACTTGCAAAATACCGAACTAAGTAAAATACCAGATTTAAATGGGTTTTGGTCAAAAGATTTAGAAACCTCATCGAGATTTAAAAGAGATGTTTTAGATGGTATACCTTATAATACTGCGGTCATTAAAAAATCAGTTTTAACTGCACAAAAAAAAGGAAAATTAACAATTGACCCATTAGAGTTAAAATGTGGTGTTAGAACTCAAAATCAAAGAAGTAATGATCCATTTGCTAATTTCTTTGGAAATAATTTTCAAGTACGAGAACAATTAGTATCATCAAAAAAAATTGATATTAATGTATCTGGACTAGCTAACTCACCAACAAATTTTAATGGTGCTGTTGGAAGTATGAATATTTCATCTGAAGTAGATATGAATGAAATTAATGCAAATGAAGCATTAACATATAAATTAACAATAACAGGAACAGGTAATATTGATTTGATTGAAACCCCAACAATTACTTTTCCAGTTGATTTTGAAGTATACGAACCAAATATTTCTGAGAAAATTTTTGAAGGAGGTAGAAAAAGAAGTATAAAGACATTTGAATACTTAATTATTCCAAGATTTGAAGGAATTTATGATATTCCAGCATATGAGTTTGTATATTTTGATACCAAAAAAAACAAATTTGAAAAAAAATATAGCTTATCTCATAAAATTAAAGTAGAAAAATCACTGCAAAACGAACAAAACCAAGTCATTCAAAAAACAACAGTTAAATCAAAAGAGGATATTAACTACATTTTTTTAAATACAAAATTTAAAAAAATTGATAATTCAGAAATTAAAAACTATATTTTTTATTTATTATTTGCATTACCTATATTTCTTCTTATCTTGATTAAGATTTTTCTTAGAAAAATTAAAACAAAAGTTTTTGATAAAAATAAAAATGCAAATAAAATTGCATTAAAAAGACTTTCACGAGCACAAGTTTGTATTAATGAAAATAATTATGATAAATTTTTTGAAGAAATAGAAAAAGCATTTTGGGGGTATTTTTCAGATAAATTTAAGGTTCCTGTTTCCGATTTATCAAAAGAAAATATTGACATTTACTTTAGCAAATACGAAATAGAAGATATAATTAAAGATAAATTTATTAGCATTATAGACACCTGCGAATTAGCTAGATATACTCCTGTAATTGACAAGTCTCAAAGAATGGATGATATTTTAAAACAATCAAAAGAAACGATAATAAAATTAGAAATAGAATCAAAATGAAAAAGTTACTGTTAATTAATTACCTATTTATTTCGTTATCTTCTTTAGCAAATGATACAATTTTTTCAAGTGCTAATAAACTCTACAGTGAATCAAATTATATTGAGGCATGTAACTTATACTTACAAATTATTGAACAAGGATCAGAGAGTGCTGAGCTCTACTTTAATATAGGTAATTGTTATTACAGGACTAACGATTGGGCTAATGCAATTTGGTTTTTTGAAAAAAGTTTACAATTAAAAAATAAAAAAGAAACACAAAAAAATTTAGAATTAACAAGATTAAATACTATTGACAAAATTGAACCTCTTCCTGATCTATTTTACAAAAAATGGTGGATTATTTTAATTGATATTTTTTCTACTAAAAACTGGCAAATTATAACCATAATTTACACATGGATTATGTGTATACTTTTTTTCATACTTTCTAAAACTAAAATTATTTACTTGTCATCAATATCTATATTATGTTTGTTTATTACATTTTCGTCAAACAAAATTGATTCAAAAAAATATGGCATTCTTTTTTCTCAAAATGTTACGGTTAAAAGTGCTCCAACAGAAAATGGAACTAATCTTTTTTCTCTCCATTTAGGTGCCAAAATTGAGATTATTGATGAAGTTGGTGAATGGATAAAAATTAGAATAGCTAATGGAAATAGTGGCTGGATCACAAAGAATAACTATAAACTTCTTTAAATAATCCCTTCTGTTTATTGTTTATTTACATCTAAAATTTCGAATCTTATTTTTTGGGTTATTTTTTCTTATATTTGTTGATTAAACAACTTTTTTATGCGACATTTATTATATTCACTAGCTGTTCTAGTTCTATCATCAACTTTAGGATTTTCAAACACACAAATTTCTGAAGATGATTGGGTAGTTTATTTTGAAAATGATAAATGCATCATTAAATACAAAATACAAAACTGTAAATATGAAGATTTCTTTAATCAGGAATATATTATTTTAGAATTAACAAATAAAACAAATGATCAATTAGAGGTTTCATGGAACGAGGAAAGATGGTACGATAATATTTGCTCAAATTGCGAACAAGATACTGAAGAATATCGTAAAACTACTATGGTAGATGCTAATCAAATATTAGTTGGACAATGTAATTTTCACAGTAATCTTAAAATATTTAGTAATTTTTCAGAAAAACTTGAAGATATGCCTGGGGTAAATAAAATTGTTAGACTAACTAAATTTGAACTAAAAAACATAACTATAAAATGAATAAGATAAAACTATCCAAATTATTTACAACAACTATTTTTATGGTATTGTCTTATCTTGTTGTAGCTCAATGTAATACGAATATTACTACTATTCCATCTACTCTAGATACCGTAAATTGTGGAGAAAGTGTTCAGCTTGCAATTAGTTTACCAGTAAATGCACTTGGAGATGATTTTAGTTCTGGATCCTTAGGAAGTATTTGGCAAACTAGTACTGCTCTTAATTACACAGTAGTTCAAAACATTCCTAACGGATGTAGCCCTCCNGTNTANTGNACNAACCCTCANCCNAANTGGGTGTTTTGGTTNACNGGTGGTCCAGCAGGNTGGTTAACNACGGTTCCANTAGATGTTCAATGTCCNGGAACACTNANTTTNGANTANAGACANGAAACNCAATCTCCNGCACCNTGTGATGGNCCTGATCAACCAAATGAAGGACTNTATTTAGAATACAGAACNNNTGGAGGTANTTGGACCACAATAAACTACTTNGTNCCTGTTAATTCTGGNGGACCNNTTCAACAACATTGTTGGAANAATTATTCATTTCCNATTACNCCTGCNATGTANTCAACTGGAACACAATTTNGNGTNGGAACACAAACTACATCNTCNGCNAACTGGGANCAATGGGGTATGTCAAATTTTAATGTTGCNCTAAACCCNCCNTGNGGAGTTCCTTACACNAGTATNATTACNGGACCAAGTGTNCCAGCAAATTANACNCTNGATACAATAACAGTTTCNCCNNCTACAGACTCTGCTATTTATATTGTNAATGTTACNGATGGNACAAANAGTTGNAGTGATAGTGTTACAGTATANATTGAACAACCTNCTATTCAANCNTCNNTNNTNCCTGCATTATGNGCTGGATCGGATACNTTANANGCNGNGGCTNCAATCACNANAAGNTGTAATTATTCAATAGTTTTAAGAAATTANAAAAGTGGAGGNCCAAATTTTCCAGGNTGGGGNACTGGTCAACCATTTCCTAATGATTATAACTATGTTGATTTTTATAGAAATGGAGTTTTAACTGGATANTTTACNATGGGAAGCGGNGGACAAAATGCTACAGACACATTTCCTCTTCCTCTTGTTGATGGNGATTTAATTGAAACTGATTTTAGTGGTTATGGNGCTGGAGGNCCATCAGGTACAGAATGTTATTACTACATTTATGATAGNCAAATGAATCTAGTTGCTTCCACAGCTTATGGACCAACNCCNAGCAGTTTTTGGAACACAATAAATGTTAATATTACCAATGGNGGAACAGGATATAATATTCCACCTTGGAATGCTGTNAATCCACAACCAACTTGCACCTTAGTTGGAGGTGGGGGAACATATACATCATGTGTCGTTAATGGTGTTAATTGGCCTAACGGGAATATTAGTTCAATTACAGTAAATGGAGCAATTGGATACACATCTACTCCTACTCTAATTATTAATGGTANTAATACNACACCTGCNATTGCTAATGCCCAATTAAATAGTGGNACAAANCCAACANTAGGGCCTGGNATTACAGTCTCATGTCCTGTAAACAACACATATACATACGCATGGACAAATATTTCAACTTCNCCCCCAAGCACAACAGGATTATCTAATCCTAATATNTCAAATCCTGTTTCTACNGTNGCTGTACCAACTCAGTATCAAGTTATTGCAAGNGACAATGCTAACTCTCAATGNGTTGCCATAGACACTGTTTCAGTTTCTGGTAANCCNGGAAATGGAAATTTTGATGTCNCCNTAACTAGCTCNAANACTATTTGTAATGATGGAAATCCATTTAATATTACCTTTCAAATAACATCTAACAGCGTACCACAAATTAATTCTGGNATTTTTACATTTGATTTAGAAGATGGAAGTGGAAATACGATTGCAAGTGGNATTCCTTTTGATGCTTCAATGCTACCNTTTAACGGCTTTGTNCCATCAACAGCTTTACCNAACCCTTTAGTTGCAGGAACATATGATTTTGTANTTACAAATNTTCAAGATATAACNCCATGTCCTATTGCTGTTAANTTTGGNACAATAAGCATTACAGTTAATGACCCNCTTCCAATAGGNAANCCNCCTACAAATCCNATTCAACTTTGNACATCTAGCCCAATAACTGATACATTNTGGAANAGNTGGACTGTNTTTCCAGATCAAAATGGAACATGGGATTATTTGGGAGTAGCTCCTGNCGGAATTGCTGGNACNTTACCATTTAATAATTTTCAATATTCGNTAGATCCNGGAAATTGTGGCTTTGGAAATCATATTTTTCAGTATCAACTNCCACCAGTTAGTGGNTGTCCNACACCAAGCCCTACTCTTATAAATATTAATATCACATCTGCACCAGATGCTGGNGTATTACCAAACAATATTCCACCAATTTGTATTAACGANCCNGGATTACCTCTTAATCTAAATAGTTTGTTTACTACTGCNCCTGTTCCNTTTTCAACAACCTACTGGACAGATGTNACCAATAATGTTCCCGGNATTCCAATTAATTACCTNTTTACTCCAATTAGTGCAGGAAATTATACCTTAAGATATACTGCACCATTAACTGGAAATTGCCCNGCTGATTATGAAGAAGTTGAAGTTGTTATATATGACATACCTAATGCAACTATTNGCTCTGATGATGCCGATAATCAAATNTGTGAGGGAGATAATATAAAATTAACCTTCAATATNAGCAATGGGGCGCCTAACTACAATGTAAACTTTATTGATCCTAACGGTATATCAAATAATGTTANCTTAAATGCATCTGGAAATGATGTNACCACAAATTTACCTATAGAAATATTTCCAAATATTGGATCAAATCAATATACCNTAATAAATATTACTGACAATAATTCTTGTTCAAATAATTCTCAAAANAATGTAGTAATTGATGTAATACAGGCTCCTGATGCTGGAAACCCAACAATAAATACAATATGTTCAGATAATTTTACAACATGGGATCTAAATTCTGCTCCATTATTTACAGGAGGCGATTTAAATGGATCATGGTCTTATCAGGGAACTGTTCCACCTANTCCTATTNNATTTGGAACNTTTCAAGCATGGGATCCGATACTCAANNTNCCTATCGATCCATTNGGGATATATAGATATACAGTTAGTGAAATTACAGGAACATGTNCCGATGCCTGGCAAGAAATTACAATTAATAGTGAACAAGCTCCAAACACTGGAAATGCAANCAATGANGATATTTGCCTNAANAATTACAGTTCAGCATCNCCTTATNANNTAAATAATCTACTTGATGGAACACAGGACCTTGNGGGAAGTTGGTATTTCAATGGNAACTTAATCCCAACTGGTACAATTGACCCCAATGATCCACAGTTTAANATTGGAAACTTAGGAAATGTTTTTAGTTATCAAATTANNCCTAANCCNTTAATTTCTGTATGCACAAANAATGGTTCATTACCNTANGAAACACAATCTACACTTGTTATTCATCCNACTCCAGTAATGGATCCNAATACNTTTATAAATAACCCNCCTGTACCAGCATCAGTNCCGCAAGGTACTTCTACAACATTAACAATTGATATGCTTNTNGGTACTCCACCTTTTAACNTAATNGTNAATGGTAATGAAANTCCCATAGCAAGCTCAAGNAATTTTAATATNTTAGGTATGANTGGAACTGGTACACTTACTCCTAATTATGATATAAATACCAATCCTGTAACAATATCTGTAGATCAAATAACAGATAATAATGGTTGTATNATTAANCCNAANATCAATACAGATATTTTTGTAGAACCTTGGCCNCTNATTTCTGCAAATGCTGCATCANTAGTATGTGAGGAAGTTGGTGCATTAGATTTNGTTCTACAAGNTNTACAAGGAGCAGTACCACTTACNGTTTATTGGGAAATTAACGGNGTNCCACAGCNAAACGCACAAATTAANGCATTAAATACACCAACCTTATTCCCAATGAATATTCCTGCAGATTTGAATAGGATTGCNCCTGGACCAGTAAATAGTATTGTAATAACAAGNATTATNGATGCTCAAGGAAATNTATGTCCACCAAACTTACTACCAACAAATTCATCTCCAATTGAAGTTATTGTNAATCCAACTCCTGAAATATCATTNTTTAATGTTTTAGATTCTGAAATATGTGAAGGTGAAGATGCAGTGTTAGAATTTAATTTTTTAAAAGGAACACCTCCNTTTAATATTAGTCTAAATGGATTTGGTATAGCACCACTTACTGGANCTTCAAATNAAACACATACTNTTTCTCCACAACTAACAGCTAGTCTAANNCCATATCCTTATCTTNTAACTTACTGNCAAGATAATAANGGTTGNGTTATTCCTANNGTTGATTTACCNCCTCAGGTTNATNTTATTGTNAATCCAACTCCNGAAGCATCTATTTTTGCATTTGTTCCAAATGATATTTGTGAGGGTCAAAGTAAAAACTTAAGTATNTCAGTAAATACAAGTATTTTAGCNNTTCCCCCTGTTTACACTGTTGAAATTAACAATGGTTTAATNACNAAAGATATTGATCAAAATGGAAATATTGTGAATGGNANTGGTTCTGGATCTCCTATTTTTGTTAATCCTTTTAACACTACTNCCTACTCTATCACTAATTTNTATGATCCAATCACATCATGNGGTTCAATATCNCCAATTAATAATAATGTTACCTTAACNGTNAATGAAAACCCTCAAGTTGAGATACCAAACACATCTGATACCTCNGAAATATGTGCCGGAGACAATTCATATATTAGTTTTATTTTNACAAAGGGTACTTCNCCATGGACNATNGATTATAATAATAATANCGTACCTGTTTCACTTGGACCTTGGAGTGATACAACTACTATAAANCAAGTTTTAACTTCTACAACTAATTATGANTTTGTTAGAGTAACTGATGNTGAAGGTTGCTACACAGATTTATTTGATAATTTTGATATTGTTGTTAATCCTCTTCCAATAGCNTCANTNGATGCTGATAATAGATATATTTGTGATAATCCAAATAGTAACGCAACATTAAANTTTGAAGTTTACTCNGGTAATCTNCCTTATAAAATTTATTACAAAGTTAATCTTGATAACACACAGATACCTGACTCAGTTGGNAATCTACATACATTAGATACAAATATTACAGGAAGTTATAAAATCANAGATGTAATTGACAGTAAAGGGTGTCGTGCNATNCAAAAAGGTGAAGAAATTAAAATCTTTGTAAATCCANTNCCTGTTGCTAATTTTATAGCACACAAACAGCCAACTGACATAAACGATCCGTATATTAGTTTTGTTAATTTATCTAAAAANAATGCNAATTCTGAATCAAATGACAATCTATNGTATTATTGGNAAAGTACAAATCTAGANCCATCTTATCCTGAGGNTTGGGATAAGTCAACTTCATCAGATGNAACATTTGAACATGTCTACCCTTCTNTAGTTGATACTCACTATGTTTCTCTAACAGNNACCTCTGACAGTGGATGTNTTTCAACGCATGTTGATACANTAATAATAGATCCTGGTTTTAAAATTTTTATTCCTGATGCATTTTCTCCAGATAATGATTTATACAATGATCATTTTTTACCTGTAGTAAATGGTATTCAAGATTATATATTAACAATTTACGATAGGTTTGGAAATAAAGTTTTTGAAACGAACGATTATATTTCTCAAGATTGTCCTAGGGGTTGTGATTTTACTAAAATAGATGATAAAATTAAAGCTTGTATTGAAGGATGTAAATCTGCCTGGGATGGTAAAATAAATGATAATTTTTCACCTGCAGGTAACTTTATTTATAACATTGTTTTGACTGACTTAAATGGAAAAGTGAGAAAATTTTCTGGTGGTATCACTTTAATTAGGTAAGTAATTTTAAATATTTTTAAAGTA
>NZWA01000069.1 GCA_002697505.1 Flavobacteriales bacterium
CATCGTTATTATTTAAGCCTTTAATAATAGCTTTATTTTCAATAATTTGCAGAATTTCAACTTTCTTTTTAGCTAATTTATCATCTATTATTAAATATAGATAACTTCCATCTAATAAACTTCGATCAATTAGCAAGGAATTCTCAATAGATCCAATTATAACATAGCCATCAACGTACATTCCGCTAAAAAATTTATCTCCATCAACCTCTATGAACACACTCATATTTTGTGAATTAGAATTTAAAGTTTTATTAACTCTTGAAACAAAACCAAAATCATTGTCAATCAGTTCATCTGATTTGATAAAAACTTTCATTTTAGGCTTAATTAATAATGCATTTTCTAAACTTACACTTGATTCAAATTCCAAATATTTAGGTTGATAAAAAACACCTATTTTTTGTCCAAACATAACTGCAGTACCACTTTTGATACTTACATCACTTAAAACTCCATCAAAGTTTGCTATAAAAACATGTTTTGATATTCTATCTTCTATTGATTTAACTGCAAAATATGATGAGTAAAAATTTTTGCCTGTTAAGTAGTTTTTTAATTTTTCATTACTAATTGATGGTATATCAGGTAAATTTGATTTAAAGCTAATTTTTTTCATAAAATTGTACCATTTAGAATAATCATCAGGATAATCAAATTTAATTTCAGACACCAGTTTTGATACTTGATTTAATAAAATACTTTTTTGACTATTTAAATTATTTTTAAACTCATCATAATTAACATATCCAAGTGTATCTCCCTTCAAAAAACTTATACCGCTTTTAAAATTATTTCCAATAAAAATCCCATTAACTTCAGAAACAATATTATTTTGATTCACTGATTGTAACTTTCCATATACAGGAACACGCATTTCATTATCTTTTAAAGCTACGATTTTTTTGTTAACTAACTTAATGGACTTTGTAAGTTTATTTATAGAAGTTTCTTGTTTAAAACTAGAAATTAGTTTAACAAATAAAAAAGTAATTAAAAAAATAAATAAAAAACGTATTACAATTCTTGTATAATCTTTCATAAAATATTTGATTAAATATGAATTGCAAAAATAGTATATTTGCTCTAGTTAAACAATTAAAAAACTAAACAAAAACATATATAATAATTGCCTAAATATTCAACAGCATGGAAATTAAAAGTAAAAAATATTTTACTCCTTAAATGTACCTAATCTTGAAGTAACTCTAACTGTTGTAATTGAATTAACTAAACAAATACCTAAAATTGGACATACTCTTTTCTTTTCAGTTTGTGGATAAAAAATAAAATCTGTTCCAGGATTATTATCAATTAAGTTGTAAAAAGCATAACTAGTAGTTGGATCAGCAAGATATTGTCCTACTACAGGTATACTAGTTGCGCTAACTAAACCATCGTCGGCAAATCCTGTTTTTTTAACAAAGAGCCTTGCAAAATCTATTCCAAGAATTGTAACACTAGTTGCTTCAGCTGTTTCTTGCTCAGTTAAATCAAAATCGCTTCTGTTTAATTCTACATGTGACATTGGTTGCTTAACAGTTTTGTGAACTGATGTACAACTAAAAAATAATAAGGAGATAAAAATTGGTAAGTATTTCATGTTTTTTTTTTGCAATATATAAAAAATTAATAATTAGTTTGATTTCTAGATTTAAATCTTTTGCAATTGCTGGTCTGCAAATGTTTTGTTTTTCTACCAACTACTCTTTTCCTCCATATTAAATATGTTTTTAATTTTAATGAAGACCTAAGAATGTATTTAACATTCTTTTCATTGATACCAAATTGTTTTTGGATAGCTTCGAAAGGAGTTCTATCTTCCCATGCCATTTCAACAATCCTATCAATTTGATCTTTGGAAAAGATATTTTTAAAATTTTTCAAATTATATTATTAGATTTTAGTTTTTTCCAAGATGTCTAAAATTTTTTGGGCTTCAGCTTCTAACTTATCACTCTCTTTCCTATTAATTTTAGACATTTTAAATGCCTTTTCTTTTAGTTCTTGATATTTTACTTGCAATTTTTCTTTTTCTGACTTTTTTTTAAATATTCCAAACATAAATTAAATTTTAAAATTATTGAATACAAATCTCGTCTATAATTAAATTGAATTCTTCTTCTTTATCATTAGCAATTAAAATTGAAATTTGCTGTATTTGTTTAGCTGAAAAATTACTGAAGTTCAATCTTTGTCCTCTAAATGAAGGGTACATTGACGTAAGGTCAACTGAAACTGATTCCCAATTTCCAGAAGTAGGAAAACTATAAACATAAGAATAGTAATCAAATCTGTTTTTTTTAATTCTCAACTGATAATTTTTCCCATCACCTTTAACTCTTAAGACAATGCTTTTTTTNTTATATAAATTNACACCTAAAATTTGTCTTCTTATTGATGCAAAACCTCCGTTATTTTTAAGAGAAANATTACCTGAAAATATTNCATAATNATTATTATNGTATNCTANATCTGANNTTGAAACTCCACCCATAACATCATCATTTATNGTTTTCCATTTACTNACAGATTGTTTNGANTCAAAGTTTAATATGCANTGACAATTNGCATTGTTAAATGAAAAAATGGANATNATGTATATAAATGTNTTAGTTAATAATTTACNCATTAAAAATAAANTTNTNNATGTGNCTTGATAAAACCTTTGTCATTTTTCTTGTACTAATTCCAGCCCAACTTTCTAACAACTCATCATTGTCCATCAAATAAAAAAAAGGATAATACTTTGGCCTCATTNTTTCNGGCATTTCTTCNGCTTTTATTGNNTTAAAATCTAATGAATTTTCAATAGCAANATCCTTAATTGTTGGCTCAAACATTTTNCAAGGATTACANCCTTTTTTCTTNACCATTATNATTTTCATTNCTNATAATTTAATGANACGNTNAGCTTAAANTCATCATAAATCATTTTATCACCAAGGTTATCAAAAAAACTTCCTGAACCATATCTAATATCAAAGGTTGTTCTATCAACTACTATATCAGCANANGCAATGTTGTCATTAAGTTTAGTCTTAAATTTTATTTCATTTGTAATTCCTTTTATTGTTAAATCAGCAACAATNTCATAATTATTATTATANAGGTATTTAGNTTTTTTAATAATTAGAGTTGATGTTGGATATTTTTTTACAGAAAAAAAATCGTCAGATTTAAGATGACCTTCAATACTGTTTTTTGCATNTCCNTCTAAATCTGTACAATTAATTGTGTTCATATTAATTGTAACTTCACCTCCAACAAGCTTGTTGTCATCATTAAATTCTAAATAAGCATCAAAGATATCAATCAACCCTTCATGAGATCCTGNTACTTTTTCTCCAACCCANTTAACTTTACTNTTAGANNTAATATCTGATGTTTTAGTANTAGANTCTATTTTNCTTTTACTTGANTTNGCACTGCAACCACANGTTCTACAGGCAAATGAAACTGTTGATAGTAAAAGAAAACTTANNGTAAATATTCTAATTGTTGTTTTCATATTATTATTTTTGTATAGTTATTATTATGCAAAGTTATACAAAANAATTNTAACTNAATTAATGTNAGCAAAAAAATAAAAATGTCATTAACAATTAACTTGTTATATTTGTTAGAACAACTATAGANATTGAAAAAAAAACACGATCCATATGCTGCTCTCAGNTTCAAAGANTTTAATTTTTTTTTGATAATNAGATTTTTACTTGTTTTTGCNTGGTCAATGCAGTTTATTATNATNGAATGGGAAGTNTATAATATAACCAAAGATCCATTNGCNCTTGGNCTTATNGGATTAGCTGAAATTATTCCTGCTATATCAACAGCACTATTCGCAGGCCATATTGTTGATCAAAATGAGAAGAAAAAACTTTTTGTANTAGCAATATTTGCCTTTCTTATTATTTCTTCAGGTTTTTATTTTATTACAAGTAGTTATATNTATAATAACTATTCNTCAAAATNTATTCTAATAGCNATATATAGTTTAGTTTTTGCAGGAGGATTTGTAAGAGCTTTTTTTGGACCTATCATTTTTTCACTAGTTGCNCTAATAGTAACGAAAAAAACATACCCAAACGCTGCTTCATGGAGTAGCTCTACNTGGCAANTAGCTNCTGTNGTTGGTCCNGCATTTGCAGGTTTTTCNATAGCNTGGGTTGGNATCAACAATTCACTAGCTTTTGTTTTAGTATCGGTTTTCTTAGCTTTATTACTGACNTTTTTAATNAAGAAAAAACCTATTTTAAATCCTAAAATTGGNGAGCCAATTTTAAATAGTCTAAAGGAAGGNTTATCTTTTGTATTTAAAACTAAATCTATTTTANTTGCCATTACCCTAGACATGATTGCAGTTTTNTTTGGAGGAGCTATAGCTCTACTNCCTATATATGCGCAAGACATATTAAATGTNGGNTCGCAAGGATTTGGAATACTTAGAGCNGCGCCNGCTGTTGGTGCATTGATTATAATGTTTNTNTCTGCNTANATNCCAGTAACTAAAAATGCTGGAAAAAAATTATTGATTGCTATTTTCTGCTTTGGATTATCAATTATTGTTTTTGGAATTTCATCAATATTTTATTTATCTGTATTTGCTCTTTTAATTTATGGTATTACAGATGGCATTTCAATGATAATAAGACAAACCATATTACAACTAAAAACACCAGACGAAGTTAGAGGAAGAGTTGCATCTGTCAACTCTATATTTATTGGTTCTTCAAACGAAATTGGTGCTTTTGAAAGTGGGCTGACAGCAAAATTAATGGGAACAGTTCCTGCAGTTGTTTTTGGTGGTGTCATGACAATATTATCTGTAGGATTTACAAATTTCAAATTTCCAAAATTTAAAGATTTAGATTTATCTAAGGATATCAAAGATTAAAAAAAGTTAAAATATATTTTCTAAAATAATTTTTAAGTTTGTAAATAAAAAATGAAAATTTACAAGATAATAATTATAGCTCTAATACTATTTATAAACCCATTATTTGCACAAAAATACCCCACTCTAGAAATAGGTCAAAAAGTGCCAGTTCAAAACTATAAAGTTAAAAGTACAAATGGTAGTTTTATGAGCCTTAATGATAATATAAAAAAAAATGGAATTTTAGTTGTTTTCACCTCCAATAAATGTCCTTTTGTTGTAATGTGGGAAGACAGATATAAACTAGTTGAAGATGAATGTCTAAAAAGTGATATTGGAATGGTTTATATTAACTCAAATGAAGCTAGAAGAGATGGAGATGATTCAATAGATAAGATGAAAGAACATGCAATAAACATGGGATATAAATTTCCATATTTAATTGATAAAAATAGTAAAATAGCAAATAGTTTTGGAGCAAAAACAACTCCTCATATTTTTTTATTTAATAACAATAAAGAGCTAATTTACAAGGGATCTATTGATGATAACTATAAATCAATTAAAAACGTCAAAGAAAAATATCTTATTAATGCAATAATGCAGCTTAATAATAATGAAGAAATAAAAATAAATAAAACAAAAGCTATTGGCTGCAGTATTAAAAGAAAAAAATAATTTATTGCGAATTAATTGATAAGTAAAAAATTAATTGTAGCATAAAAGAAAGAGGGTAACGTTTTAAAAAATGAATCTTTGACACGGATTCTAGTAATCATCGCTCCAATCATCATTAAAAACAACAAAAATGAGAAAATGATGGTTAATAAGTTATCATAAAAGCCTAAAATTAAACCAACACTTGCAAATATTTGTGAACAAGCAATTAAATACCGTTTACTTGCAAAACCCCATCTTTTATATTCTGCAACCATTTTTTTTGACACAAGAGAACTAATACCATAATATAAAAATGATAAAATAGAAATCCAGCTAAGAACAAACTCTAAATC
The DNA here is from genome assembly GCA_002697505.1 of Flavobacteriales bacterium. GTDB lineage: Bacteria > Bacteroidota > Bacteroidia > Flavobacteriales > BACL11. Next base: position 5,893 of record NZWA01000069.1, read on the forward strand.
CATTAGATTTTAATAACTAGCGGAAGCAATAAATAGAGTGAAAAATTTATTTTTCATTTTAATAGTTAATCAATTATAATTTTCTTTTTGACAGAACCATCATCATACAATTCTAAAATAGGCGTATTATATATAGTATTAGTTTTTCTTCCAATAAAATCAATTGTTTTTAATAATTTAGTATTAGTGTATTGTGAATTATTAATTGTATTAGTTAAGACTGAATTATCAATTATAATATTTTCATCACCAATTTGATAGTCAGTAAATTGAAAAATAAAAATAAACATTTCATCATTTGTATTTAGGCCAGATTGAACTAAAACTGGATTAGGATTAGAAATAGAAGCTGTATTATCATAGCTGCCATTTGCATAAATCATACTTCCTGCCGGGATTTTTAAAAATTTTTGAAATAAATATGCTCCTTGCCATTCAAAATCCCACTTATTAATTCTAATTAAATTTATAGTATCACTTGTTGGCGTAACAGCGAAACATTGCATGTCTTTACCTAAAAGATGCATATGTGGATAAATTGACATTAGTGAAATATCATTTATAAGCGGTCCGTATGTAGCTGAAATTTGTGTGATTTGATTTGGCAAAACAAAAAATGGAGGGTCAGGTGGTAAGCCCTCATTTATTAAATATTCGGTATATATTTCTCTAACATTAGTGTTTTGAGGATAAAAATAAAATCTGACTTTAGTACTGTCAATTTGACCAAAACTTCCTTCTGGATAATGCAAACCTAGTCCAATACTACTATTTGCCGGAATTTCAATACCGAAATTATCAATTGAAGATAAAGGAAATTCTAATGGAACAGAACCTGGTGCATAAGTATAAACTTGGTTTCCAACTGGAGCCATACAATTTGTTGATATTGGATTTGAAATACCTAATTCATCAACTGAAACTAATACATGATGAACTATTTGAGGGTTTCCTGGCAAAACTTCAATTGCTCTAACCTGTCTTGCAGTTGTTAAATTAGATGGAATAGAAAAACATACATAATCATCAGAACTAGAGGTAGCATTACTAGAGTAAGTAGGAATTTGTATTTCTAAATCAGGAGAACCTAAATTATTATCATTAGAAAACGAGGGCATTTGAGGCAACAAATTTGTATCACCAAGAGGTGAACCATTTAAAATCCAATTTGTAATCAAATCAATTTCATTTGATGACAAAATATTCTCGTAAGCATATCTTTGAAAATTTGTGTCTGGAGGCCATGGGGGCATTTCACCACTAGATGTAACATGCTGAATTAAACCTGCATTTGAAACCGTATTAACGTATGACTCGAAGGATAATGGTGCAATTCCTCCATTATGATGACATTGTAAACATTTTTCATAAATAATTGGAGCAATATCTTCAGAATAATTTGGGTTTTGAGAATAAGCCAATATATTTATAAAGAAAAAAATAAAAAAGAGCTTTTTCATTAGTAGTATTTTAATAGTTTCTTTTCAACTGTGCCGTCATCATAAAAATATATTTGAGGTATATATTTATTAGGTGAACATTCTTGTCCTAAAAAATTAGAAATTCTAATTATTTTCTTTTTATTAACATTGTAATTAAAAGTTGAACTTTGCATACAAAAATTAACACAACTTAATGAATCACTATAGCTACCGTTATTATTATTTTGCGGAGTACAGATACTGTTAATACACTCCCAAGATACTGGATTATTATATCCAGTAAAAGTTATATTATCAAACAAAATAACTTCATCATCATATCTTGGATTTGGATCAAAATCTGGAAAGATTACAATTTGATCTTTAATTATAGGAAAAACTCCAATTCTAGATGAAAAATCAAATGTTAACTCTTCCCATTGATTAACTAAAGTATTAGATACTTTTATCTCAGGTTGAGCAGCAGATGTAGGATCAACAAATTTAATTCCCACATCACTTATCTTATTTTTAAAAACCATGATTTTAATAATACAATTAGAAGAATCGAATGAGAACAAACCTATATCAGAACCATGTAATGTTTCGCACCCAGCCCAAGGTTGACCTAGTCTTCTAGCCGTAAACTTGGCAACAGTTCTTGATGTATTAATACCAGAGGATATAGGATTGTTAATTATTTCTAAAATTGGATTATCATCATTTTCAAACACCGTCCATGTCCATCCAGATCCAACACCTGAGTTCTCAAAATTTATAGGATTAATTTGTCCAAAAAAATATAGCGGAAAAATCACAAAAACAAAAAGTAGTTTTTTCATTTTATTGTTAATTCTTTTCTGCCATTTTTCTGCCATTAATAAAGTTGTGTACTTTGTTTATTAAATTTCTTGAGATAAGTATAGAGTCATAAGTGTCTTTTAAAAATATACCAAGTGACCCTTCATTAACAAAAATTTTGATTTCATTATTAAAATCTTCCACTATATAATCATCACCTTCAAGATTGTAAAATGGAAATACAATTTTATTTTTTAGTTTTAAACCAGTAGAAGATATATTAAGATCACTTATTTTATTAAAATTATTAGCATCTAGTTCCCAATCAAGATTTGAGCTAATTTTTTGTCTATAAGTAGGAAACAATCCACCTGTTATTGTAAGTTTAAATGGAGAATTTAAAAGACTATACTGAGTAATAAGTTTATTCCATTTATTTACATCCCAAACTTGCCATTTTAATCTTGTGTAGTCAACACCAAATTTATTAATCCAACCCTTACTAGCAAAAAGCAAAATCAATTTACGATTATCTGTTAATTTACCATCCTTTAATTGAGTAAACGCAAAAGGAACAAAACTAACTGTTCCTTCTCCAGATATTTTTTTTCCTCCACCTCCTATGCCAATAACTTTTAAATTAAATTCATCATATTCAGGAAAGTTTTTCATCACATAATTTGCAGCTAAATTTTCTAATATTTCTTTATTTTTTTCAATTGCAATTGCTAATCCAACTCCTGCTGCTGCCACCGCCCAAATATCATCATTTTGAGCTTTAACTTGATTGAACAAACTAAATTTTGCAACCAATATTAATATAATTATTTGTTTCATAGTTAATCTATTGTTATCTACAAACTTAAGATTTTTTTACAAAGTTATAATCAATCTTATCATCACATATAAACTTAGAGACATACATACTTGCACTCTTCTCATAAGGCAAGTGTTTAACGTGGTCTCCAATTAAACTCTTAGACTTTAAATGATAGTTTATATCCCCTTCTATATCTCCTTTAACTAAAAGATGATTATGAGAGCGTCAAAAGACAGAGGACTACATAGCAACACAAGCTATGAAAAAAGAGATTTTAAAACATTGTCAAAGACCTATAAAAAACCATATCTCAAGTTAGATGAAATTGAGAAAATCTATATTTAGCTGATTAATCGTAATAAATTGTATCACTAACAATTACGCTATTATTTGCATCCGTATATGTTTGAACACTATATTTATCTCCCATTTGATGATAGAGTGACTGATAGAACTCTATTTTTTCATTGTTTATTTTATATGCATCAAGGTTGTAATACCATCCTGTTCCTCCTGGATAAGAATATATAATATTATTATTACAGTCTATATAATAAGGACGCATATAATTTAACTCTTTGTTAAACTCAAAGATTTCTTTGTCAGTGTTATATATCCAATAAGAATAAAAACAAGCTTTACCACATGAGCTTCTAATTTTAATATCAAGATAAGAATCATAATTTACGTCTATCATATATATGTCTTCTCTTACAGGTTCCCCATATCTCCCCGTCTCAGCTAAACTTTGACTAAAGGCTTCTACTTCAACAATTTCTTTCAAATCTATACTTGATATTAAGCTATCATTTTTTAGTATCTCAAATGAAGAAACACCAATAGTGCCAGGCCAATTATCATAATCACCATTGAATAACCAAGTGAATTTTAATTTAAGATCTTCTAATCTATTATCAAATTGGTTTAGAGGGATAATCGTGTCTTCATAAATTGAAAAATTAATAGATTTAGGTGTGCTAGCAAGAACATCTTCACAACCAAAATAAACTATAGAGTCGTTAAAATCAGGAAAATCTAATAATAATGGATTATTTTCTACTTGATTGTTAACTGAATTACAGCTGAATAGTATTATAAAAAGTATGATGAATTGATATCTCATTTTAATTAACAAACTCAGTTATCTAAGTCTGAAATTTTTTCTGCTAAACTAAGTCTTTCTTTGGTTAAAGCTAAGTATTTATTTTTGTCCTCATCAGGCATAACACCTGTTTCTTTCATTTTTTTATAAGATTCAATTCTTAAATCAATGTTTTTAATCTTGTTATATAAAATTTTCTTTTTCTTTTTTATTTGATTAT
>NZWA01000070.1 GCA_002697505.1 Flavobacteriales bacterium
AACAAGTTTAGTAGTTCCAAATTCAACAAAATCTATAATTACGGAATCGTTTAGATCATTAAGAACAAATATTCAATATATAGCAGCGGATAAAACAAAAAAAATTATATCCGTTACATCTTCAATTGGAGGAGAAGGCAAGACATTTGTTACAATGAACTTAGCCTCGATTTTTGCTCTATCTAATCATAAAACGGTATTAATTGGCGGGGATTTAAGAAAGCCTAAACTTCACAATAGTTTTAAAGTGGATAAAAATCAAGGACTAAGTAATTATCTAATCAATAAATCAAATTTAGAAAACATAATAAATAAGACAAATATTAAAACTTTAGATGTAATTGCTTCAGGACCAATACCTCCAAATCCAGCAGAACTATTGGATAGCCCTAAAATGAACGAATTGTTAACTATTTTAAATGAAAAATACGATTATGTAATTATTGATACTCCTCCTATTGGTTTAGTAACTGATGGTGTTATATTAATGCAATATGCAGATGCTAATCTATACATTGTTAGACATAATTATTCAAAAATTAAATCTTTAAGTGTAGTAAATAATATTTCTAAAAATAAAAACATATCAAATTTAAATATTGTTATTAATGATTACACACAAAATGAAGGATATGGGTACGGATATGGTTATGGATATGGAAATGATGGGTACGGATATTATGAAAAAGATGATGAATAAATTTAATATGCTTTTTGTATGTGTAACAAAAAGATAACACTTCCTATTGCTTTAACACCCATAATATTATTAATTTTTTTATTGATAATTAACATAATTATTTTTGATAGTGCTATAAGCATTGCAGGCCAACTTTCACTAATTATTTCTTCCATAATAACAATTTTTATTGGACTACAATACAAAATAAAATGGCAAGATATTCTTTATGCGATTAAAAAAAATATTAGAACTGTTATACCAGCACTAATTTTGCTTTTATTAATTGGTGGTTTATCAGGAACTTGGTTAATTTCCGGCATAATACCTGCAATGATATTTTATGGATTAAAAATATTAAATCCAGATAGTTTCCTATTTATTGTCGCAATAATTTCTGCAATTATATCTGTAGCGACCGGAAGCTCATGGAGTACAATAGCTACTGTTGGAATAGCATTTTTAGGTATTGGAACTGCAATAGGAATTCCTACAGGAATAGTAGCAGGAGCTATTATTTCAGGGGCATATTTTGGGGATAAAATGTCACCATTATCAGAAACAACTAATATGGCTGCAGCTGTTTGTGAGGTAAATTTATTTGATCATATAAAATATATGATGTACACCACCATACCTTCTTTTTTAATTACGCTAATTATATTTTTAATAATAGGACTAAATTTTGAAACTAATATTTCATCTCATCAAATTGATGAGGCTTTAAATATTATATCAAATAAATTTGAAATCAATTTATGGCTTTTTCTTGTTCCTATATCTGTAATAATTTTAATTATAAACAGAGTGAGTGCTGTAAAATCATTATTTGTAGGAACTTTACTTGGAAGCGTATTTGCAATTATCTTTCAACAAGATATTTTATTTGAGATTTCTAATTTGAACAAGAAAAATTTCATTTCACTACTATCTGCTAATTTAAATGCAATAACCGGAGATATTAATTTTTCCCAAATTAACACTGATATAAACGAAGTGTTTAATATTCCTGAAGATGAAAGATCAAGCCTATTAAAATCAAGTGGAATGTATGGGATGCTTAATACTATTTTACTTATGATTTGTGCAATGATATTTAGTGGATGTATTGAAAGCACCAAAATACTTACAACAATTTCAAAACCGATAATTAGATATGCAAAAACAAACAGCAAGTTAATTGGAGCTAATGTCGGGACGTGTGTTTTCTTTAATATAACAACATGTGATCAGTATATGAGTCTTGTAGTTCCAGGGAGAATGTTTTCCGGTTCATACAAAGACAATAAACTAGCACCTGAAAACCTTAGCAGAACAATAGAAGATAGTGGAACTGTGACTTCTGTTTTGATTCCATGGAATTCATGCGGCGCAACACAGTCAGCTGTTTTGGGTATAGCAACTTTAACTTATCTTCCATTTTGTTTTTTTAATATATTATCGCCAATAATGACACTAGTTTTTTCTCGATATGCGATCAAAATAAAAAAACTTAATTGAAAATATTCTTTAATTTTTGAATAGTAAAATCTATATCATCAAAAGTGTTATATTTTGAAAAGGAAAATCTAATTCCAGTTCTTTTAGCATTTGGATCAAAATAAGATAATACATGTGAGCCTTTATTTGATCCAGAAGCACACGCACTCCCACCACTACAAGAAACTCCTGCAATATCTAAATTAAATAATAGCATCTCACTATTTTTTGTTAATGGAAAGCTAACAGTAAGAACCGTATAAAGGCTATTATCCAAATCATTACTATTAGAAAAAAATTGTACATCAGGAATATATAATTTTAACTTCTCAATCATATAAGATTTTAATTTTTTAATATATATCATATCATTATCTAAATTCTCATATGCTAATTGCATAGCTTTAGCTAAAGCTGAAATTGAATGAATATTTTCAGTTCCGGCACGCATATTTCTTTCTTGAGCACCACCAATAATAAAAGGAGAAATTTTGACATTATCAGAAATATAAATAAATCCTATTCCTTTTGGGCCATGAAATTTATGAGCAGATGCAGCTAAAAAATCTATATTGATTTTTTGTAAATCTATGTGATAGTGTCCGATTGTTTGCACTGTATCGGAATGAAAAATAGCATTATAATTTTGACAAATAAGACCTATTTTCTTTATATCTTGAATTACACCGACTTCATTATTTGCATGCATGATAGAAACAAACGTTCTTGAATTGTTTTCTAATAAATTTTTTAAATCAGAAAAAGACACAAGGCCATTTTTATCCAATTTGACATATGAAAGTTTTATTTTATTTTCTTTTGCTAATTTTTCTAAAGGATATAAAACTGCATGATGTGAAATTCTTGATGTTATTGCATGCTTAATATTATAGTTTTCAATACTCATTTTAATTGCCATATTATCTGATTCTGTTCCTCCAGATGTAAAAAAAATGTTTCGCGGATATGTATTTAATATTTTAGCAATTATTGTTCTAGATTCCTCAACAATAGTTTTAGATTTTCTTCCTTCAGAATGAGTTGATGATGGATTAGCAAACTGATGTTTCATTAAAGAGGACATCAATTCAATAATTTCTTTTGAAATGGGAGTAGTGGCTGCATTATCTAAATATACTCTTTTCATGTAGTAGTAAGTTCAATAAAGTTTATAATTTCTTCAGCTAATTTTTGTGATTTCCTTTCAGATGTACTTTCAGCATATATTCTGATTATGGGCTCAGTATTTGATTTCCTTAAATGGATCCACTCATTGTCAAGGATAATTTTTACACCATCAATTGTATTAATTTTATATTTCTTATACTTTTTAGTAACTGAACTAAACACAGCATCTAAATCAACTGATTTATCTAATTTAATCTTGTTCTTTGAAATAAAATAATTAGGATAGGATTTTCTTAACTCACTTGATTTAATTTTCTTTTTAGCTAAGAAAGTTAAAAATAATGCTACTCCAACTAATGCATCTCTACCATAATGTATTGAAGGGTAAATGACACCTCCATTACCCTCACCTCCAATTACAGCATTTGTTTCTTTCATTTTTTGCACAACATTTACCTCACCTACTGCAGATGTATTATATTCACAATCATATTTTTCTGTAATATCTTTAAGGGCCTGTGTCGATGATAAATTAGACACAGTATTTCCAGGAGTATTTTGTAATATATAATCTGAAACAGCAACAAGAGTATATTCTTCACCGAACATGCTGCCATCTTCGCAAATAAATGCTAATCTATCTACATCAGGATCTACAACTATACCTAAATCTGCTCTTTTCTTTACAACTAGATTTGAAACATCTACTAAATTTTCAGGCAATGGTTCAGGATTATGTGGAAACTTCCCATTTGGCTCACAGTATAATTTTATACATTGGACACCTAGTTTATTTAATAGTTGTGGTATAATAATACCTCCTGTTGAATTTACTGCATCAAGAACAACTTTAAATTTTGCAGATTTTATTAAATCAACATCAACTAATGGTAAATTTAAAATCTTATTAATGTGAATATCGTTATAATTATCAATTTTAATGTAGTTACCAAGAAAATCAACTTTATTATATAAATAATTTTCTTGTTTTGCAAAACCTAAAATTTTATTTCCATCTTCATTTGACAAAAACTCCCCTTTATTATTTAGAAGTTTAAGAGCATTCCATTGCTTAGGGTTATGACTTGCAGTAATTATTATACCTCCTACTGCTTTCTCCAAAATTACTGCCATCTCAACAGTTGGAGTTGTTGAAAGACCCAAATCTTTAACATTCAATCCACAAGACATCAAAACTCCTGATACAATATTTCGCACCATCAGACCTGAAATTCTTGCATCTCGTCCTATAACTATTGTGTTTTTATTTTCATTATTGTTAGAAATTATCTTATTTTGTTTACTTTTAATAAAATTTGCATAAGCAGTTGTAAATCTAACTATATCAACAGGCGATAATGAATCACCAACCATACCTCCAATTGTTCCTCTGATTCCTGAAATAGATGTTATTAAAGTCATGCTTTTTTTTATAACAAAACTACATAATTAAAATTATTGTTACTTAACTATTGTTATCTTTGTTTAATGTTAAATATATTATCTCAAATACCCGCAAGATTTAAAAAACCTAGAAAAAAAGGATTAACAATGATGATGGATAAAGGTTTAAGTTTTAATCAAGCCAAAGAATTTCTTGAAACTTGCTCAGAATACACTGATATCATTAAATTAGGATTTGGAACAAGTTTAATAACTCCAAACGTTAAAAATAAAATCAAACTGTATCAAGAAAATAATATCCACGTTTATTTAGGTGGAACATTGTTTGAAGCATTTGTTATTAGAAATCAAATTGAGGAATACAAAAAACTTTTAAAAAAATTAGACTTAAACATGGTTGAAATATCCGACGGTAGCATTAATTTAAATCATAAAACAAAGTGTAATTATATTAAAGATTTTAGTAAAAATTTTACAGTTCTTAGTGAAATAGGTAGCAAGTCAGATAATCAAGTCATTGCTAGTGATTGGACAATACAAATGAAAAATGAGTTAGAAGCTGGTAGCTGGAAAGTAATTGCCGAAGCTAGAGAAAGTGGAAATATAGGTGTTTTTGATAATTTAGGTCAAACAAAAACTGATTTAGTTGACAAAATTGTAAATGACATTGATGAATCAAAAATTATTTGGGAAACACCACAAAAAACACAACAAGTTTGGTTTATCAATAAATTTGGAACTAATGTCAATCTTGCAAACATCTCTCATTCTGACATAATCCCTCTTGAAACTCTAAGACTTGGGATCAGAGGTGATACACTTAATAATTTTATAACTAATTAATAATTATTAAGTGTTAAAAATAAAGAAGGTACATATCAAAAAAAATCAAAAACTAATTTTATTTCTTAAAGGAATTGCAATGGGTGTAGCTAATATTATTCCTGGAGTTTCTGGCGGTACTATCGCTTTGGTTACTAATATTTATGAAAGACTTATTAATGCACTTAAGAAGTTTGATTTAACTGCTATTAAGCTTTTACTGTCAATGGAGTTTAAAAAGTTTGCTGAACATACGGATTTAATTTTTCTGACTTGGTTATTTAGTGGAAGTATATTTGGTGTATTTAGCGTTGCTAAGTTATTTGAATATATGTTTGAATTTTATCCAATTATGATATGGTCTTTCTTCTTTGGACTAATTTTAGCATCTGTATACTTTATAGGTAAAAAAATTAATAATTGGAGTATTTATAATTTTATAATTTTCATTTTCGGTGCTATTGTTGCAACGTCTCTTTTATTTTTAGAACCTGCAAATGAAAACGACAACCTACTATTTATAATACTATGTGGAATTATCGGAGTTAGTGGAATGATGCTTCCTGGTCTATCAGGTTCTTTTATTTTAATTCTAATGGGAAATTATGAGTTAATTTTAGTTTCTGCGATATCAGAATTTAATTATATAATTCTACCTTTTTTTTTAATAGGATCAGTTTTAGGATTAGTAATATTTTCACATATTATTGCTCATTTGTTAAAGAAGTACAAAGATCAAACATTATCTATTTTAACAGGTTTCATCTCTGGATCTCTATTAATTGTATGGCCATGGAAAAAAATAAAAAGTTCTGATATTTCAATAGAGAACAAAGACAACTTGTTAGCATATACCTGGTCTCTTCCTGAAAATTTAAGTCTTGAATCACTTTTCTCTCTATGTTTGATGTTTTTTGGTTTTGTGATAGTTTATTTACTCGAAAATATTGACAAAGGAAAATGAAAGTATATGGATTAATTGGTAAAAAATTAGACCATTCATTTTCTTTAAAATTTTTTAATGAAAAATTTAAAAAGGAAAAAATATCTAACGTTGTCTATAAAAACTTTGAAATCAATGATGTAAAGGATTTTAAGCAAATAATAAATCGAACAAATATTTATGGACTTAATGTTACAATTCCATATAAACAAACTATTATTCCATATTTAGATGCTTTATGTCCAGAAGCTAAAAAAGTTAATTCTGTAAATACTATTAAAATTTATGAAAACAAATTAATTGGCTATAACACTGACATAATTGGATTTGAACATAGTATTAATACTCTTAAAAAATATAAAAAGGCAATTATTCTTGGTAATGGCGGTAGTTCTCAGGCTATTCAATATGTTTTAGATAAATTAAACAAAGAGTTTATTGTTATTTCAAGAACTTCTAAATATAACTACACGTACATTGATTTTAATTTATTAAAAACACACAAGTTAATTATAAACACAACACCACTAGGAATGTTTCCAAAAATTGAAAAATATCCAAATATTCCTTACCAATATCTAGATAGTTCCCACTATCTTTACGATTTGATATACAACCCACCAATTACAAAATTTTTAGAAGAAGGAATTAAAAAAGGAAGCAAAACTAGAAATGGATTAGACATGTTAAAAAAGCAAGCAGAAGCTTCGTGGAATATTTGGAACACTCAAAAATAATAGTAATATTGAAAATAAATTGATACGTTGAAAAAATTAGATATTATAGAATTAGATACACAAGATTTTACTGAGCTAACAAATCATGTAAAAAATATGATCTCTAATGATGATCCAATGAAGATCTCAAAAGATATTGAGTTAGTTAAATCTATTTTTTATAAAAAATTTAATTATAAAAAATCAAATGAAAATATATCTGATAATGATTTAAAAGAAGAAGTCAGATTTAAAAAATTTTTGATAAAATTTAAAAAAAATAAAAAAAAATACAGAGAAAAAATTAACAATGAAGAAAAAAGAAATCTTATAGAAAAAGAAAATATCATAAATGAAATAAAACAATTGACTGAACAAAAAGAATTATTAAATAGTACATTTTCAAAATTTAGATCTCTACAAAAAAGATGGTTTGAAATTGGATTTGTTCCAATAGAATTCAAAACTGATATATGGCAATCCTATAATCATAATGTTGTTAAATTTTATGACTACATTAAACTCAATAAAGAATTAAGAGATATTGATTTCAACAAAAATTTCCAACTAAAAGAACAAATTTGTTTAGATGCAGAAAAGTTAATGAATGAAACATCCATTAACAAAATGGATATGTCTTTGCAAGATCTACATATAAAATGGAAAAAAATTGGTCCTGTCAAAAAAGAGTTTAGAAACAAAATGTGGGACAGATTTCAAAATATTAGCAAAGATTTAAATAAAAAAAAGAATGATTTTTTTATAAAAAGAAAAAAAATCGACAATGAAAAAGCTAAAGAAAAAAATGATATAAGCAAAAAAATAAAGTCTTTGGTAGATAAATCAAATTTAACTATTTCTGACTGGAAATCAAAAACATTAGAATGTGAAGAACTTACTAATAAATGGAAAAAAATAGGTAAGCTTGACAATAATTACAATAACAAAAAAGTATGGAAGGAGTTTAAAACTTCTCTAGACTATTTTTATAAAAAAAAGAGAACTTATTATGAAACCAAAAAACTAAAAGAAGTTACTTTAATAAATCGAAAAAAAGAAATTTGTCAAGAAGCAAAACAATTAAAATTATCAACTGAATGGAAAAAGAGTAGTGATAAATTAATTAAATTACAAAAAGAATGGAAATCAATAGCTTACACCAAACAATCGAAACAGTTATGGCAAGATTTTAAAAATTCAACAGATTATTTTTTTAAAAAAAGAAATGAAACATTCAAGAATACTAAACGCGAAGAAAGGAAGATAATAGAAGAAAAAAAGAAAACACTCGTAAAAATTAAAAACTTACCACTAACAACAAAAAAAGAAAGTTTAAATATTTTGAAAAATTACATTAACAATTGGTATGACGATAAGAATATTGTTTCATATAAAAATTTAAACTCAAAATTTGATAATTTAATAATAGCAAAATATCTAGAAACAGGAATTGATTATCACACTGCAGATATTGACATTTACAAAACAAAAATAAAAAGTATTAAAAATAAAACAAAGTTAATATCTGAAGAGAAAAATTATTTAAATTCAAGTTTAGATATTTTGAAAAAAAAACTCTTACAATATCAGAACAATATTGACTTTTTATCAAATAACACTCAAACAGAATCTTTGTATAAAGAAGTGGAAGATAAAATAAATACCGTCAAACAGGATATTGACCACATCAATCNTAAACAAAAAATATTGAACNATANCAAATGAGTTTTGATTTAANATCAAAATTTAAACCTGCAGGAGATCAACCTGAAGCCATTAAAAACTTATGTGATGGAATACATAGTAATATTGACTATCAAACTNTANTAGGTGTTACTGGATCAGGNAAAACTTTTACAATAGCTAATGTAATTAAAGAAATTAATNANCCAACATTAATACTTAGTCATAATAAGACACTAGCNGCTCAACTATTTAGTGANTTTAAACAATTTTTTCCNAATAATGCTGTAGAATANTTTGTNTCATATTATGATTATTATCAACCTGAAGCATACATTCCTAGTACTGGATTNTATATTGAGAAAGATTTATCCATAAATGAAGAAATTGAAAAATATAGACTTAANACNACAACATCNTTACTTTCTGGNAGAAAAGATATAATTGTTGTTTCCTCTGTNAGTTGTATTTATGGAATTGGTAATCCTGANGATTTTTANAATGGAATAATANATNTNNCTNTTGGNGACTTAATNAGCAGAGAAAAACTACTTCAAAAACTAGTNAATTCNTTGTATCATAGAACAACAGAAAAATTTACAAGAGGTAGTTTTAGAGTNTTAGGAGATACTGTTGATATTTTTTTAGCTCATANTGATTTAGCATANAGAATTATTTTTTTTGGNAANGAAATTGAAGAAATTGAGAGNTTTANNNCTGAAAATGGAAAAATAATTGAAGATCANAAGANTATNACAATATATCCAGCAAATATTTTTATGACATCAAAAGAAAAAACACATAATGCAATCAAANANATTCAAGATGATTTAGTTAAACGAATAGANTATTTTAATGATGTNGGACTNAAATTAGAAGCTAAAAGAATAAAAGAAAGAACTGAATTTGATATTGAAATGATTAAAGAATTAGGCTANTGTTCAGGAATAGAAAACTACTCNAGATATTTTGATGGAAGAAAATCTGGNAGNAGACCATTNTGTTTACTAGATTATTTTCCAAAAAATTATTTAACAGTAATTGANGAAAGTCATGTTACAATACCTCAAATAAGAGCTATGTTCGGTGGAGACAAATCAAGAAAAACAACATTAGTAGAACATGGNTTTAGACTACCAGCNGCAATGGATAATAGACCACTAACATTTGATGAGTTTGAACTTATTAGTAATCAAACTATATATGTTAGTGCTACCCCCTCNGATTTCGAACTAGAAAGGTCTAATGGTATAATTACAGAACAAATATTAAGACCAACAGGATTACTNGATCCAAAAATAGAAGTCAGAGATTCNAAAAATCAAGTTGATGACNTNTTAANTGAGATTAATCTGCGGATTGAAAAAAAAGAAAGAATTTTAGTAACAACTCTTACAAAAAGAATGGCAGAAGAGTTTAATAAATATTTACATNGATTTAATATNAAATGTAGNTATATTCATTCTGATGTTGANACATTAGAAAGAGTTGAAATTCTTCACGGCCTAAAAGAGGGNNAATTTGATGTTTTAATAGGAGTAAATCTACTAAGAGAAGGACTTGACCTACCNNAGGTAAGTCTAGTNGCAATTATGGATGCTGATAAAGAAGGNTTTCTTAGATCAGAAANATCTTTAACACAAACTGCAGGTAGAGCAGCAAGAAATATTAATGGTCTTGTAATNATGTATGCAAAAACTATTACAAAATCTATGAAAAATACTATTGACAAAACCTCTTTAAGAAGAAAAAAACAATTAGAATTTAANAAAAAACATAATATTNTTCCTAAACCTATTATTAAAAAAGAGCATATTGCATTTGGTGAAAGACAAAAAANAAATTACGATAAACCAAANAAATNACAAACAATTGATGAAATAAAAANANANATAACANTTGCAAAAAAAGAAATGCAAAGGNTGGCAAAAGAATTAAATTTTGTTGAAGCAGCAAGANTTNGAGATGAAATAANAAATTTNGAAAANCAATTANATAACAAAAAACGGGCTTAAAAGCCCGTTTTTTAATCATATATTGAATAATGTTAATTAAGCATTTACAATATTCTTAGCTACAGGGCCTTTCTCGCCATCAGCTGCTTCAAATGTTACTGAAGCTCCTTCCTTTAAGGTTTTAAAGCCTTCAACTTGAATTTCTTGAAAATGCGCAAAGTAATCAGTTCCATCAGAACCTTCAATAAAACCATATCCTTTACTTGCATTAAACCATTTTACTGTTCCTTCCATAATTGTTTTTTAAAATTTAATTAATACTAGTGGGAACAACCCCACAAAACGCNTCAAAGATAATAAAATAATTAATATACTTNTTTATTAGCTGATTTGAGAGTNTTTTGTAANAACATTGCAATTGTCATAGGACCAACACCNCCAGGTACTGGNGTAATATAACTACAAGAATCTTTAACCGAATTGAAATTTACATCTCCAAGCAGTTTCCAACCACTTTTTGTTTTGTNAGATTTAACTCTTGTAATTCCAACATCGATTATACANACNCCNTCTTTGATCATACTTTTGTCAATAAACTCTGNTTTACCCANNGCAACGATTAAAATGTCAGCTTGCTTAGTAATATATTTTAGATTNTTTGTTCGACTATGAGTTAAAGTAACAGTNCAGTTACCTATTTCATTATTTTTCCCCATCAAAATACTAATTGGNAAACCTACNATATTACTTCTTCCAACTACCACACAATGTTTNCCAGATGTTTCTATATTATATCTTTTGAGTAGCTCAACTATNCCTGCAGGAGTTGCAGAAATATAAGTTGGTAAATTTAANTGCATTTTACCTAAATTTANTGGATGAAAACCATCTACATCTTTCAAAGGGTTAATNGATTGNGTGATTTTTATTTCATTTATATGTTTTGGTAANGGAAGNTGAACAATTAATCCATCTATNTTGTCATTACAATTAATTTCTTCAATTTTTTTTAATAATTTTTCTTGGGAAATATTTTCTTCAAATCTAATCAAAGATGAAACAAANCCAACTTTTTCACAAGCCTTAACTTTTGCAGCAACATATGTTTCACTAGCACCATTTTCACCAANTAAAATAGCTGCNAGATGAGGNGGACGTTTATTTAGNTTTAAATTTCTCNTTACTGANTCAGCNATTTCGTTTTTTATTTCANNTGCNACTTTATTTCCATCTAATATTTNCATACTTATTTCATTCCAGGAATTCCTCCTCTTGATTGCATCATNTGCATCATTTTTTGAGCNCCNCCACCTTGCATCATCTTCATCATTTTGCTCATTTGAGAAAATTGTTTAATTAATTGATTTACTTGTGTGATATCAGTACCACTNCCTAAAGCAATTCTTTTTCTTCTACTACCATTTANANTTTTNGGATTTCTTCTTTCAAATTTTGTCATAGAATTAATAATAGCTTCAATACCTTTGAATGAGTCATCATCNACATCTACATTNTTCATTGCTTTATTCATACCTGGNATCATACCCATCAAGTCTTTAACATTACCCATTTTTTTAATTTGCTGAATTTGTTTTAAAAANTCATCAAATCCAAACTGGTTCTTAGCTATTTTTTTCTGAACTTTTCTAGCTTCTTCTTCATCAAATTGNTGTTGAGCTCTCTCTACCAAGGAAATAACATCACCCATNCCTAAAATTCTACTCGCCATTCTTTCAGGATNGAAAACATCTAAGCCATCCATNTTTTCTGATGTACCAATAAATTTAATTGGTTTATCAACGACAGATCTTATTGTTAACGCNGCNCCTCCTCGAGTATCNCCATCNAGCTTNGTTAAAACTACTCCATCAAANTTTAATTTTTCNTTAAAAGCTTTAGCTGTATTTACAGCATCTTGACCAGTCATGGAATCAACTACAAATAAAATTTCATCAGGACTAATANTATTTTTAACTGAATAAATTTCATTCATCATCACCTCATCAACAGCTAATCNACCAGCAGTNTCAATAATAACNACATTNTNACCATTNTCTTTAGCATGNGAAACAGNGGACTTNGCGATATTNACAGGATTTTTTTCTTCTCTATTTAAGTATACATCAACATTAACTTGATCTGCTANTACNTCTAGTTGATCTATTGCAGCTGGTCTNTAAACATCACANGCAACCAAAAGTGGTCGTTTATTAAANTTTTGTTTTAAATANAATGCTAGCTTNCCTGAAAATGTTGTTTTACCAGAACCTTGNAAACCAGAAATTAATATAACTGTTAGTGAACTTTTTAAATTTATATCAGACTTTTCACTTCCCATTAAATCCGACAACTCATCTTTCATGATTTTTGTAAGNAACTGTCCAGGTTGAACAGCTGTTAGTACTTTTTNTCCAAGAGCCTTTTCTTTAACTTTGTTTGTAAACGATTTTGCNGTCTTAAAATCNACATCAGCTGCTAATAAGGCTTTTCTGATTTCTTTCATTGTTTGAGCAACNTTNATTTCAGAAATACTTCCTTGNCCCTTTAAAACTTTAAAGGCTTTTTCTAGNTTATTTGTTAAATTATCAAACATNAANTATACTTTTAGACAAAAATAACTAATTCAAAAATTATTTTACGATTTCTGCATACAAATCAAAGTGATCAGCATTTTTNACAATAACATNAGCAAAATCACCAATTCTAACATATGNATTTTTCGATTCAACNAAAACTTCATTATCAACATCTGGACTATCGTGTTCNGTTCTNCCNATAAAATATTTACCTTCTTTTCTATCAAAAAGAACTTTAAATATCTTTCCTATTTTTNTTTGNTTTANNTTATATGANATTTCAGACTGAAGNTCCATAATTTCTTGAACTCTTNTAGNTTTAACTTTTNCAGAAACATCATCATCAAGAGAAAAAGCTGATGTATTCTCTTCATGNGAATATGCAAATACACCTAATCTATCAAATTTAGTTTCNGAAACCCATTTTTTCAACTCTTCAAAATTNNCTTCAGTTTCTCCAGGATATCCAACAATTAATGTNGTTCTAATTGCAATACCAGGAACTTCTTTTCTAAATTTAGACAATAATTGATTCGTTTTTTCNAATGTTGTNCCTCTTTTCATTGANTTTAATATATTNTCNCTNATATGTTGAAGAGGAATATCAATATAATTACATANTTTTTTATTATTTCTAATCACATNTAAAACATCNTTTGGAAATCCAGTAGGAAAAGCATAATGAATTCTAATCCACTCGATTTGATCAATTTTTGANAATTCTAAAAGAAGGCTNGCTAATTTTCTTTTTTTATAAATATCTAAACCATAATATGTTAAATCTTGTGCAATTAATATTAGNTCTTTAACACCATTAATTGCTAGNTTAGATGCTTCTTTGACTANATCTTCTATTTTTTTTGANCTNTGCTTGCCTCNCATNAGTGGAATAGCACAAAAAGAACATGGCCGATCACAACCCTCAGATATTTTTAAANACGCATAGTGTTNNGGAGTTGTAGTTAATCTATCTCCNANTAATTCATGTTTATAATCAGCTCCCAATACTTTTAATAGTTTTGGNAAATCAGTTGTTCCAAAATATTGNTCTACATTAGNNATTTCTGNNTCTAAATCTGGTTTATATCTTTCAGATAANCATCCAGTTACATAGAGTTTNTCAATATAACCCTTNTCCTTTAGTTTTGCTTGNGTNAGAATAGTATTAATTGATTCCTGCTTTGCNTTATCAATAAAACCACATGTNTTAANAACAACAATATTCGCATCTTNTGAAACTGATTCATGNTCAACATNTATTTTGTTTGCAGATAATTGGCTCATNAANACTTCAGAATCGTAAATNTTTTTAGAACAACCTAAAGTAATTATATTNATTTTATTTTTTTTANTTGATTTTGTTCGCATTTTTAAACAATGAATCTATAAATTCTAATTTATTAAACTCTTGNAGATCATANATCCCTTCTCCTACTCCAATATAATTGACAGGTATTTTAAATTGATCAGAAATNCCAATAATAACTCCTCCTTTNGCAGTTCCATCTAGTTTAGTTAAGGTNATTGAATCTACTTTTGTAGCCTTTGTAAANTGATTAGCTTGTTCAATAGCATTTTGTCCNGTTGANGCATCTANAACTAGCATAACATTNTGAGGNGCATCTGGAACTACTTTAGACATAACNTTTTTAATTTTAGTCAATTCATTCATTAAATTTATTTTNTTGTGTAGTCTACCNGCAGTATCAATGATAACAACATCATAATTATTTGCTTTTGCTGATTGCAATGTATCNAAACAAACGGATGCAGGATCNGAACCCATTGATTGTTTAACAATATCAACCCCTACTCTTTCNCTCCANATAACNAATTGNTCNACAGCNGCTGCTCTAAATGTGTCAGCAGCACCTAANAAAACTTTTTTTCCTTCTTTTTTNAACAAATNAGCTAATTTTCCAATGGTAGTTGTTTTTCCTACACCNTTAACTCCAACAACCATAATCACATGNGGAGTACTATTAAGATNNATTTTTTGATCATTATTATCAAGCATTAATAANGAAATTTCATCTTTTAAAAAATTATTTAATTCAGATNAATTAATATATTTATCTTTTTNAACTCTATCTTCTAACTTTTCTATAATCTTTANTGNAGTTTCTACACCAATATCAGAAGATATTAAAACTTCTTCTATNTCGTCTAAAACNAGTTCATCAATTACTTTTTTNCCCGCAACNTGCNTAGCNAGTTTACTGAANAAACTATCTTTTGTTTTTTTAATTCCANAATCTAATTNTTTCTTCTTATCGTTGGNAGTTGGTTCATTTTCTTNATGAGAATTCTTNTTNGAANTACTATCTANTAATGGTTTATTTTCAGAATTCTCAACTTTATCGNNTTTTAATTCAAGATTTNCATTTGAGCTTTTNTNNACTTTTTCAATCTCAGNANTANCCTCTTTATTAANATTTTTTGGNTTTTCAGATTCAGATTTNTTTNTATCTTTTTTNTTTAAAACATTTTTTTTTGATGNTAAANTTTCTTTNTTCTTNTTATTTNNATCATCATTATTTTCATTAAATATTTTTTTAAACTTATCAAAAATTCCCATTATATTATGTTTATTATTTCATTAAAGAAAAAAAGCTCCTTTCGCATGAAAGAAGCTTTTAATAATTTGTTAAAAATATTTATTTCTTAACTAAAAAATCTTTTACCTTATCTTTAGGAACAATTTCACTTTTAAAAGAATAACTACCACTTTCATTCTTAACCATTTTAATTGCTTTAGTAAATGATTTAGCTCCTTTTTTTTGTAATGATGCTACTGTTTTCTTTGCCATATTATTCTATTTAATTTCTTTGTGTAAAGTCATTTTCTTCATTATTGGATTAAACTTTTTCAGTTCTATCCTATCAGGGGTGTTCTTCTTATTCTTTGTAGTAACATATCTTGATGTCCCTGGTAGTCCACTAGCCTTATGCTCTGTACATTCTAAAATAACTTGAATTCTATTTCCTTTTTTTGCCATTGATCTATTTTTTCAGATGCAAATTTAATAAATTAAACTAATTACATCTTATTTACTCTAATAAAAAATAAATCGTCTCTCACATTAAAAGTTTCAATATCAAAAAAACCAAGATCTAGTTCTTGCCATATACTTGTCGGGGAAAGAATTTTATCTTTTGTTCCATAATTTATTTTGACAGGCATATTAAAACCATCTATAGCTTTCCATTTATAAAGTAAAGTATAATGTGCTCCATGCTTTTGCAGCTTATACTCAAGAGTGGGAATTTGCCTATGATATAAATACTGCTTGAAAAATTTAGTTAAATCTAGTTCTGTTCTATCATTAATGTATTTAATTATTTCGACTCCATCAATGTTCTTATCTTTAAAATCAATTGAGATATCCTTTATTAACTTAAACCAACTAGAATCCTTATTTATTACATTTCGCAATGTATGTAACATTAATGATCCTTTACTGTACATATCAGAACTACCCTTGAAGTTTAGATTATATTTGCCAATTATTGGCCTATCATTTTTAACGTTTTTCTTTTGATTATTTACATATGACAACATCTTATCATAACCATACATACATTCAACATAAAGCACTTCAGAATATGTACAGAACCCTTCATGAACCCACATATCAGCAATATCATTTGTAGTTATACTATTTCCCCACCACTCATGACCTGTCTCATGTAGTATAATAAAATCAAAATTTAAACTATCAATGTAAGAGATATTACCTCTATATCCAGCTAAATAATTATTACCATAAGCAATTGCAGACTGATGTTCCATACCTAAATAAGGTGCTTCAACTAATGCATAACCATCATTCCAATATGGATATTTACCAAAATAATTCTCAAAACATCTTAGCATAGGCTTAACTTGCTTGAAATGATTTTTAGCCTTAGCTAAATTATTTTTTAGAACATAATAATCCAACATCAATGTATCTTTATTTTTCACATAAATATCTGAAAAATGAATATAATCTCCAATATATAAAGTAACATTATAATTATTTATAGGATAACTAACAAACCAGCACGATTCTATTACGTTAGAATTTAAAACTTCACTAAAATATTCTTTCTGATTACGTAAATTTCCATTTGAAATAAATTGTAAAGAAGATCTTACTACACCTGTAATTTGCATACTATCTGGTTCATCTGATTGATGATCTTTACAGGGCCACCATGTACTTGCTCCAGTCCCTTGACACGAAACACTAATCCAGGGATTATTATTTTTATCCTGTTTCCAAGAAAAACCCCCATCCCAAGGTGGATTTTTAGCCTTTTTTGGTTGTCCTTCATAGTATACTTTAATTTTATGAAATTCATTCTTTTTTATCTGCTTTGGAAAATATATGTAAACAGCATCAAAATCTCTTTCAAAATTTAAATCTTCATTTAAAAATTCAATTTTATTAATTTGCATATTTTGGGCTAAATCAATTTGAATTTTATTGAAGTTTTCTTTTGCTTGAAAATGAATCGAATTTGAAGAACCTACAAGAGACTTACTATTTTCATCCACATTCAAAAATAAATCATAAAAAATCACATCGTAACATGTCCTTAATGAAGTTAAATTTCCTCTAAGGGAATCTTTTCTTGAAAAATTTTGGGCACAGATTGAATTTATAAGAAAAAAAGAAAGAAAAAAAGCAACAATACATCTCATAAAATAATTTACAAGAAATTACTTTTCCAAAATTATCTCACATGATGAAGATTGAGTTCCTATTAATGGAATATCAAATGAAAAGGTTAAATTCATAGTTCCACTATTAGCATCAATAATTAATCCTGAACCCGATACACTAACTGGAAAATCCAGACCCATACCACCCATATCTAATTGTAAATCTTGAGAACTAACAATTACATTGCCATCATTATCTATAGTTCCCTCAACTTGATTCTCACTGATTTCAATGAAAATTATATTACCACCAGATCCATCCACTTCAATTGATTCAGGAAGCGCATCATTTAGTGAGATCATATCCCCTAGCACAGGAATGTTTAAATCATCGCAATTAGGATTAATATTCCACAATCCTTGTGCAATATCGTATGCAATTAAACAACTACCATCATTTGAGTTAGCATCAGAATTATAATTCATTGCACTAGAATCTGTACAACCCAAAATAGGATCTTCTTCCTTTTTGCAAGAAATAAATGTTAAAATAATAAAGAATATTATTGTAATAGAATAGAAGTTTTTCATAGCTTTGCTAAGTATAATTTATACAATTATACTAAAATATTTCCATTAGCTTTTGCTTCTGCAAGAACTGAAGCTATTCCCTTTTTGTTTATTGTTCTTATAGCCTTTGCAGAAACCTTTAAAATAACTGTTTCACCTGTTTCAGGAACAAAAAACTTTTTTGTTTGTAAATTAGGATAAAATTTTCTCTTAGTTTTGTTATTCGCATGAGAAACATTGTTTCCAACCATTACTTTTTTACCTGTTACTTGACAAATTCTAGACATAACTTTTTTTTTTGAGGTCGACAAATATACAATCTAAATCATTAATAATAACTTATTTTTTATTTTTTATGTAATTAAATAAAAAAAGTATTGCTTGTTCGACAGCATAATTAGTTATTTCAGATCTATTTCCTTTAAAAAAAAATTTTTTCGATACAGATTCTCTACGACAAGCTACTGCAATAAAAAAAGTACCAATAGGACAATTTTTATTTCCGCCATTTGGACCAGCATAACCAGTTGTTGAAATAGAGTAATCTGAATTAAATTTATTTAAAGTATTAACTGCCATTTCTTTAGCAACTTCATAACTTACTTCTGTTTTTTCCATAATAATACTCATTGGTACTGATAAAACATCTGATTTAATACTATTTTGATACACTACTAATCCCCCTTTAAAGTAGCTAGAACTTCCTGAAACAGAAGATATTTTAGATGATAAAAGTCCAGATGTAAAACTCTCAGCAACTGCTAATGTAGAGGAATGTTTTAAAAGTAAATTATGAAGAAGATGCATAATTAAAACGAAACACTTGACTTATTCGCGAAGTTCTGCTTTTTGGGACGAATACTCATAACAGGAATTTCAGAATTATTTATTATATAACGAGCTGTAACACTAATATTTTGTGAAAGACTTAATTCTTCTTTTTTAGTCATAATCATAATTAAATCACCATCACTTTCTCTAGCGTAATTAAAGACAAAATCTCCAAGTGTTAATTTTTTATCACCAGAAACTAACTCAGCTGAACAACTAACACCAGCATTTTTAATAAATCTTTCAGCTTGATTTATATTTTTAATTAATACGTTCTTATTGTGTTGGTTATCATCCAGTAGTACAGAAACTAGTCTTACTGTTGCATCCCAGTATCTAGCATACTCAATGGCATATGTAATTTTCTCTCGTGTTTCCTTCTCTAAATCTAATGGTAAAATAATGTTTTTACACCCATTTTTAAGATTTTGACCCTTAATTGTGATCACTGGACACTGAGCAAGTCTAACAACACGCTCGGCGTTTGAGCCAATAAACTTTTTAAACCCTTCTTTAGGTGATCCAGTTGTACCCATTACAATTAAATCGGTTGATATCATTTTTGAAACATTAATAATTTGATTATATACATTTCCTTTAGAAACCATAACCTCAACATCAATATGATATTTAGAGTGCATTTCTTCGGAGATCTGATTTAGTTTAGATTTAACCTTGTTTTGAAGTATATCAGTTTGATCATCTAAAAAAAGTGAACTTATTTTATTTTGTTCCTCAATTACAGAAAGAATATAAACTTTAGAATTTTTTATTTGAGCTATGTTACATGCTTGAGTTAATGCATACATTGATTGATTTGAAAAATCAATAGGAATTAATATTTTACTAGTTTTAATTGACATATTATATATATTTTTACAAAACAAAATTACACAATTTAATGTATAAAATATCAGATACAGAACTAATAATAACAGAAGAAAAAAAAATATATCATTTAGACTTAGCTCAAAATCAAATTAGTAACGACATAATTTTAGTGGGTGACCCTTCAAGAGTAGAAATTATTGAAAAAAAATTTGATAAAATTTGTTTCCAACATTCACACAGAGAATTTAAAACCTGTATAGGAGAATATAAGGATAAAAAAATAACAGTTATCTCTACAGGAATTGGAACTGACAATATAGATATAGTTATAAATGAATTAGATGCACTAGTTAATATAGATTTTGACACAAGAACAATTAAAAAAACTAAAAAGTCATTAAATTTATACAGAGTTGGAACATCTGGTGCAATTCATAAATCAACATTATTAGATTCGTTTGTCATTTCGAAATATGCAATTGGATTTGATAATTTAGCACATTTTTATAATGACAAAAGTGTGCTAAATAATAATCTATCCAAATCTTTTACTGAGCACACTAACTGGCCAATAGAATTTGGAACACCTTATTCAGTTAATGCATCAGTTAATTTGCTAAATAAATTTTCAAATATTCCAACTGGTATCACAATAACTTCTCCAGGTTTTTACGCTCCGCAAGCTAGAGAGTTAAGATTAAAACCATCATTTGAAAACTTAAATAACAAACTATCAAATTTTAAATATTCCAATAATAAAATTTTAAACTTTGAAATGGAAACTTCAGCATTATATTTTCTTGGAAGAACACTTAATCATAATACATTAACTATTTGTGCCATTTTAGGCAATAGAAGTTCAAACACATACAGTGAAAATTACAGTCAGACTATGTCAAATTTAATTGATTTGGTACTAGATAAAATATCAGATTAATGAAACTTTTTAGATAATCTTTCTATCAATATATTAGGAGCTGTACAAATTTTCTTTGTTTTTTTATTCATGAAAACTAACGTTGTTGAACCTTCATTTAACAGTTCATGAGCTTCATTAAATATTTCATAAAAAAAAGTTATTTTACTTCTTGGAATTTCTTTAATAGTAGTTTTAATATTAAGTTCATTGTCATAAAATGCTGATTTTTTGTAGTTTACTGATAAATTAACTACTGGAAGAAAAAACCCTAAATCTTCTATCTTACTATATGATAAACCTAAAGATCTAAGTAACTCTACCCTCCCAACTTCGTAATACTGAGCATAAACACCATAATAAACAAAACCCATTTGATCCGTCTCGGCATATCTTACACGAACTTTGGTTTCTACAGAATACATTTTATAAACATACATAAATTATTGTATGTAAATTAAACCAATTTAAACCATTTATTTACTAATATTGTGCAATATGATTAAAAATGTAATTTTTCTTCTGTTTTTTATATTTTTTACTTCATGTAAAGATAATTCTCAAAATTACAATAAACAATACTTAAATTCTTTAATCGAAGTAAATACTCATGAGGATAGTTTAATCAATGTTTTAATTGAACCATACAAAACATCAATTGAAAGTGAAATGAATGAAATAATTTCTTTTACAAAAAGTGATTTAAAAAAAAATAAACCTGTAGGAAATCTTGGTAATTTTGTTACTGATCTATGCTTATCATATGCCGAAGCAGATATTTGCCTTATGAACAATGGAGGATTAAGATCTTCTATTAATAAAGGAAATATAACTGTGGGAATGATATATGAACTTATGCCCTTTGAAAATGAACTAGTTATTGTAGAATTATCTAAGACTGATTTTTTTGAGATGCTACTACATATTATTGAAAAGGGAGGAGAACCAATTTCAGGTGTTAAAGTTGTTGCAACAAATAATAAAATTTTAGATTATAAACCAAAATTTAATTTTGAAAATAAACAGAAAATCAAAATACTTACATCTGATTATTTAGCTGACAAAAAAGAATTTTTTAAAAACAAAGAACAAATTAAAATTGGAATTAAGTTAAGAGATGCTATTATTAAATATTGTAAAAATAATGATACCATTTTCTCTAAAGTAGATGATCGGATTAAAATTATTGATAATGAAAAATAGAAGAGAATTTATTAAAAAAAGTAGTTTAACCATCCTTGCTTCAACATTATCACCACAGCTAACATTTGGAAGTAAAAAAGATGTTAAAATTACTATTTTACATACAAATGATATGCATAGCCATATTGAACCCTTTAAGAGAGGAAGAAATAAAGGACTAGGTGGTATGGCAAAACGAGCGACTATAATAAAAAAAATACGAGACAAAGAAAAAAATGTCTTATTATTTGATGCTGGAGACATTTTTCAAGGAACTCCATATTTTAACTTTTTTGGTGGAGAAATAGAATTCAAGTTAATGAGTAAATTAAAATATGATGCTGCAACATTAGGAAATCATGATTTTGATAACGGACTTGAAGGTCTAAAAAAACAACTCCCTCATGCTAATTTTCCGTTTTTAACTGCAAATTATGATTTTTCAGAAACAATACTTAAAGATAAATTTGCTCCTTATAAGATTTTTAAAAGAGATCACATCAAAATAGGAGTTTTCGGAATTGGAATTGATCTCGAAAATTTGGTGCCAAAAAAACTATATGGAAAAACTAAATATCTTGATCCTATTAAAATATCAAATAAATATGCAAAAAAACTAAAAGATTTAAATTGTGATTTAGTTGTATGCCTATCACATTTAGGCTATAAATACAATAATGATAAAGTATCGGATACTGTTTTAGCACAAAAATCACAGAATATTGATATTGTAATAGGTGGGCATACTCATACTTTTTTAAAAAAAGCGGTTCTGATAAGAAATTTAGATAAAAAAGATGTTCTTGTTAATCAAGTTGGTTTTGGTGGAATTAATATTGGTAAGATTGATATTCATTTTAAACAAAATAACAACAAAAAGTTAGTTGCAAAAAGCTCTATTTTTGTTAAAAATTAATACAAAAACATTAAAAAAAATCGTTATTTTATCTAAATTTTCAATTACTGCTATCATGTAAAATTGTACTGTAAAAAAAAGTTTAAAGTCAAGTGCCAAATTTCTTTTTTATTAACGATAAGTTTTTCATATTTGCTGATACCAAAACAAAAAAATATTATTACTAACTTAAATTAAAATCTAATAATGCCAAATACAGATTGTCAAGAAATTTGGGATAATTGTCTTTCAATAATTAGAGACAATGTAACTGCACAAAATTTTAAAACATGGTTTAAACCAATAAAAGCAGTAAAGCTAGACAACAAGATTTTAACCATTCAAGTTCCGAGTCAATTTTTTTACGAATGGCTTGAAAATAATTATATTACCTTAATTAAAAAGGCAATTAAAAGAGAGCTAGGTAAAGAAGCAAAACTTGAATATAACATCCTACTTGAAACATCATCAGGAAAAAAACCTTATGTAACAAAAATTCCAAGTAACGAACAAGATAAGATTAAAAACGCTCCAATTAATATGCCAATAAGTATGGAGCAAAGCTCTATAAGAAATCCGTTTATCATTCCAGGTCTTCAAAAAATCCAAATCAACCCTCAACTAAATGAATCTTACACTTTTGACTCATTTGTAGAAGGAGAATGCAATAGGTTAGCAAGATCAGCAGGTTTTGCAGTAGCTCAAAACCCAGGAGGAACAGCTTTTAATCCTCTTTTTATATATGGAAACGGTGGTCTTGGAAAAACACACTTAGCAAATGCAATTGGAATTGATGTAAAAAATAATTTTCCAGAAAAAACAGTTCTATATGTTTCTGCAGATAAATTTCAAACACAATTTGTTGACGCTATAATGGACAATCGAAAAAATGATTTCGTTCATTTTTATCAATCTATTGACGTGTTAATTATTGATGATGTACAATTTTTATGCGGTAAAGAAAAAACACAAGATATATTTTTTCATATTTTTAATCACTTACACCAAAACAAAAAACAAATTATTTTAACATCAGATAAGGCTCCAGTAGATATCATTGGTATGGAACAAAGATTGCTTTCAAGATTTAAATGGGGACTATCTTCTGACCTACAATCACCTGGGTTAGAAACAAGACTTGCAATACTAAAGAAAAAAATCAAAAAAGATGGCATCAATATTCCATATGAAGTTATCGAATACATTGCATACTCAATAACTTCAAATGTTAGAGAATTAGAAGGCGCACTTATTTCACTACTAGCTCAATCGTCATTAAACCAAAAAAAAATAACAATTGACTTAGCAAAAAATATGCTAGACAAATTTGTTAAAAATACTGTCAGAGAAGTTTCAATCGACTATATTCAAAAAGTAGTATGTGACTATTTCAATATTCCAATTGAAACAATGAAATCAAAGACAAGAAAAAGAGAAATTGTACAGTGCCGACAACTTGCTATGTACTTTTCTAAGCAAATGACAAAAAACTCATTAGCAATGATTGGAAAATATTGTGGAAACAAAGATCACGCAACGGTTCTTCATGCTTGTAAAACTGTAAATAATTTATCAGATACAGACAAAAGGTTTAAAGGTTATATTTCAGATATTGAGAAAAAATTGACTCTCTCATAGACATGAAAATTTTAATGGTATGTTTAGGAAATATTTGTAGATCTCCTTTAGCAGAAGGGATATTAAAAAGTAAAGCAAAGAATCTTAACTTAACCGTTGATTCAGCTGGAACTGCAAATTATCATATTGGTAAAAATCCTGATATAAGATCTATTGAAATTGCAAAAAAACATGGTATTGATATTAAAAATCAAATTGCACGACAATTTACAAAACATGACTTCAAAAATTTTGATGTTATTTATGCAATGGACAAACAAAACTACTACGATATTATTCAAAAAGCTTCAAGTGATTTTGATAAAAAAAAAGTAAAATTAATTCTTAATGAAATTAATAGCAACATAGATTCAGTTCCAGACCCATATTATGGTGGGGAGAATGGCTTCAACAAAGTTTATGAGATGCTTGATAAAGCATGCGAAAAAATCATTTTTGATTTTGAATAAAGGAAGTATATATCTAATTCCAAATTTTATTTCAAGCGATAACGACAAAAGTTACCTGTCTTATGAAGTTGAAAAAATAATTTGTCGAATCAATATATTTATAGTTGAAAATATCAGGTCTGCAAGAAGATTTATTAGAAAAATTGACAAAGAAAAAAACATAGATGAAATTGTATTTTTTGAATACGGAAAGTATAGCAACCTTAACTTTGATAAAGATATATTAAGCTTAATTCTCAATGGTAAAAGTATTGGTATAATTTCTGAATCTGGCCTTCCTTGTGTAGCAGATCCAGGAGCAAGTATTGTTGAACATGCACATGATTTTGATATTGAAGTGGTACCAGTCTCAGGGCCTAATTCTATTGTTTTAGCTTTGATTTCGTCAGGAATGAATGGCCAAAACTTTGCATTTAATGGCTACTTACCAATACATAAAAAAGAAAGAAAAATAAAAATTATAGAATTAGAAAAGAAAGCTAAAAAAGAAAATCAAACTCAGATTTTTATTGAAACACCCTATAGAAACAATCAATTATTTTCTGCTATTTTAGAAAATTGTAATTTAAACACAAAATTGTGTGTGGCAATGGACATTTCATCTAAAAAACAATTTATTAAAACAAAATCAATTTATGAATGGAAAAGTTTAAACTTAATTTTAAATAAGGTTCCATGTGTTTTTATAATTCAATAAGTTTTTAGATAAAAATAGATTAAGTAATTTTTATATTTGCTTTATGAAGTATATTAAGTATGTATTAAAATTTATACCAAAACCTTTAAGAAACATATATGTTTCAAGTACAATTTTTTTCATTTTTTGGATTCTATTAATTGACGACTATAATCTTCTTAAACAACGTAAAATTCAACAGAAAATTGATGAACTAACTGAACAAAAAAAATATTATATCTCTGAAATAAAAAAAGATAGTGTTGAATTGATTGATTTGAAAACTAAAAAAAGTAAGCAAGAAAAATTTGCAAGAGAGAAGTTTTTAATGAAAAAAGATAATGAAGATCTATATATAATAAGAAAAAAAAATGAGTAATATATTAGAGGATTTTAATGCGATTTCCAAAGAACAGTGGGAAAAAAAAATTAAAGAAGACTTAACTAAAATTCAATTAAAGACTAAAACAATAAAATTCGAAGATATTGAAATATCCCCAATTTATCATCATGAAGATAATCTTAAGAGTTTAAATTGTAATTATCCATCAAAATGGAACATATTTAGTTACATAGAAAATAATGATCCAATAATATCAAATCAAAAAGCAGTTCAGGCAATAAAAAATAATGCTGATGGAATTTACTTTTCCAAGGCAAACAATTTGGATGTATTACTACAGAATATTGATTTAGAAAAAATCAAAATTCATTTTGAAGAATTTGATTTAAAATTACTTGAAAATGTAAAATATAACAATCTATCAAAAAAAATAAATGGATATGTTCATTCTGAAAAATTTAATCATATACATAACCTCAACTACACTATATTTTCAAACGGTAAAACTATTAAAGAACAAATAAAATCTGCACTAAACAAAGGACTTGCTTTTACGGGGAATCCACAGTTTCACTTTGAAATAGGTGATAATTATTTTCTTGAAATTGCTAAGTTAAAAGCCTTTAGAATTTTATGGGAAAATAAAAGTGGCAAAAATGCTCATATCTTTGCTAGCACTAGCCTTAAAAACAAAAGTAAGGCAGAGCCATATAATAATATTATAAAAACTACAGTGGAATGTATGTCCGCAATTTTTGGCGGCGCTAATAGTATTATGATCAAACCTTATAATTTCAATTTTGAACAACCAACTGAAAAATCTGAAAGAATCTCAATCAATCAACAAATTATTTTAAAATATGAAAGCTATTTAGATAAAGTTATTGATCCTACTAAAGGATCCTACTATATTGATTATTTAATCTCAGAAATAATTAAAGATTATCAAATTAATACTAATAAAAATAAAAAATCATTTAAAAATAAAGATTTTTTTATAAGTGCTGAAGGTATTAAAATTCAAAAAGAATATTCACAAACAGATAATAAAAAAATAGAGCATTTAAAATTTGATGGCGCTGGAATAAGTCCAAATTTAAGAGGGCCTTATTCAACTATGTATACAACCAGGCCATGGACAATAAGACAATATGCTGGATTTTCAACAGCTGAAGAATCAAATAAATTTTATAAAGAAAATTTATCAAAAGGTCAAAAGGGATTATCTGTTGCATTTGATTTAGCAACTCATAGAGGATATGACTCTGACCACGAACGTGTTTTTGGAGATGTTGGCATGGCTGGTGTTGCTATCGATACAGTTGAGGATATGAAAGTTTTATTCAAAGACATTCCTTTAGATAAAATGTCAGTTTCTATGACTATGAACGGTGCAGTTCTTCCAATACTAGCATTTTACATTGTAGCTGCAGAAGAACAAGGTGTAAATATGAAAGATCTTTCAGGAACTATTCAGAATGATATTCTAAAAGAATTTATGGTGAGAAATACATATATATACCCCCCAAAAGAATCGATGCAAATTGTTTCTGATATATTTAAATTTACATCGAAAAATATGCCAAAATTTAATAGTATATCTATTTCTGGCTATCACATGCAAGAGGCTGGTGCAACAGCAGATATTGAACTAGCATACACTTTAGCAAACGGTATGGAATATATTAAAACTGGAATTAGAGCTGGATTAAATATTGATGAGTTCGCACCACGTCTTTCATTTTTTTGGGGAATTGGAATGAACCATTTTATGGAGGTTGCTAAAATGAGAGCTGCTAGACTACTATGGGCTAAAATAGTAAAGAAATTTAATCCCAAAAATGAAAAATCTATGATGCTTAGAACTCACTGTCAAACAAGTGGCTGGAGTTTAACCAAGCAGGACCCATTTAACAACATTACAAGAACTTGCGTTGAGGCAATGTCAGCAGTAATAGGTGGAACACAAAGTTTACATACTAACGCATTGGATGAAGCAATTGCTCTTCCAACTAAATTTTCTGCTAAAATAGCTAGAGACACTCAAATATTTCTTCAAAAAGAAAGTGGGATTTGTAATACTGTGGATCCATACGGAGGATCATTTTATGTTGAAAATTTAACACATGAAATTGCTAGAAAGTCATGGGATCATATTCAAGAAATTGAAAAGCTAGGAGGAATGACAAAAGCAATGGAAACAGGAATACCAAAAATGAAAATTGAAAATGCAGCAACAAAAAAACAAGCCAGGATAGATAGTAAATCTGATATTATAATTGGTGTAAACAAAAATCAAATAGAAAATGAAGAAGAAAAGCTTAAAATTTTAGAAATCGACAACCAATTAGTTCGTAAATCACAAATTAGAAAAATAGAAAAAATAAAGAAAATTCGAAATAACAATAAAGTTAAAGATGCATTAAATAATATCACCAAATGTTGTGAAAATAATAAAGGAAATCTTTTAGATCTCGCAATTATTGCAACAAAACATAGAGCTACATTAGGTGAAATATCATTTGCAATAGAAAAAAAGTTTGGTAGATTTACAGCTAATAATCAAATGATAAGCGGTTCATACAAAATGGAACTAGAAAATAATATGCAATTTAAAAAAGCTCTTGAACTATCTGATAAATTTGCTAATAAAGAAGGAAGAAGAGCAAGAATAATGATTGCGAAAATGGGACAGGATGGTCATGATAGAGGCGCTAGAGTTATAGCAAGTTCATTTGCTGATTTGGGTTTTGATGTTGATATTGCTCCTTTGTTCCAAACTCCTAAAGAAGTAGCTAAACAAGCAATAGAAAATGATGTACATATACTTGGGATTTCTTCATTAGCTGCTGGACATAAAACATTAATTCCAGAAGTAATTAAAGAATTAAAGAAATATAAAAAATCAGACATATTGATTATTGCCGGCGGTGTAATACCGACACAAGATCATGAATTTTTGCGAAAATCTGGAGTTGATTTTATATTTGGACCTGGAAGTGTAATTGCAGAATCTGCAATTAATATTCTCAATAAATTAATTAACTAAATGATTGAACTGTTTGTTTAATTATTTCTACACACTCATACAATTGACTCTCATTCATTACGAGTGGAGGAGCAAATCTTATAATATCTCCATGAGTTGGTTTAGCTAATAATCCATTGTCTCTTAGTTTGAGGCAAACATCCCAAGCTTCCTTTCCGTTTTTTGGTTTGATAACAATTGCATTGAGCAAACCTTTTCCTCTTACTGTAGTTATCATATCAGTTTCAATTTTACGTAATTCTTTTCTTAAAATTTTACCTAATTTATATGCATTCTGACATAAATTTTCATCTTTTACAACTTCAAGAGCTGCCATAACAACTTTATTAGCTAATGGATTACCTCCGTATGTAGATCCATGTTCTCCAGGTTTAATACACATCATTATTGAATCATCTGCTAAAACAGCTGAAACTGGAAAAACTCCACCGGAAAGAGCTTTTCCTAAAATTAAAATATCTGGTCTTGCATTTTCATAATCTGTGGCTAACATTTTTCCAGTTCTAGCAATTCCGGTTTGTACCTCATCAGCAATAAACAAAACATTGTACTTATTGCATAATTCTCTAACACCTGACAGATAGCCATCATCAGGAACTACAACACCCGCTTCTCCTTGAATTGGCTCAACCATAAAAGCAGCAACATTTGGATCTTTCAATTCATGTTCTAATGCATCTAAATCATTATACGGAATTAGATCATATCCTGGCATATAAGGACCAAAACCTTCGTATGATGTAGGATCATCAGATGAAGAAATAGCAGCTAGTGTTCTACCCCAAAAATTTCCTTTTGCAAAAATAATTCTTGCTTTATTTTTAGGGATATTTTTTTTTTCATAACCCCACTTTCTTGCTAATTTATTAGCCGTCTCCCCTCCTTCAACTCCTGTATTCATAGGCAACAATTTGTCGTAACCGAAAAAATTAGTTATGTATTTTTCGTATTCTCCCAGTGTATTATTGTAAAATGCTCTAGAAGTCAATGTTAGTATGTTTGACTGATCCTTTAAAGCACTAATTATTTTAGGATGACAATGTCCCTGATTAACAGCAGAATATGCAGATAAAAAATCAAAGTACTTATTACCCTCAACATCCCATACAAAAACACCCTTTCCTTTAGATAAAACTACTGGCAATGGATGGTAATTATGCGCACCATATTTACTTTCTAAATCGATATAATATTTAGATTTTTTCATTTTTTTTTTACAAATATAAAGTATACATATTAAATTTTTATATTATAAATTATTGAATTAAAAATTTAATTTTGTCACATGAGTAGAAAAAAGAAAAAGCAACCTATTGTTATAGAAAAAATTAAAATACTTGATACGGCTCATAAGGGAAAATCAATTGCAAAATTAGATGATAGAGTAATAATTATCGACAATGGTGTGCCAGGAGATATTTGTGATATTTCAATTTATAAAAAGAAAAGAAAATATTGGCAAGCAAGTATTATTAAATATCATAAATATTCTGATATTAGAGTAGATGTCAAATGTGAACATTTCGGTGTTTGTGGTGGATGTAAGTGGCAAAACATGAATTACCAATCTCAACTAAAGTTTAAGGAAAGAGAAGTTATAAATAATTTAGAAAGAATAGCAAAAGTTAAAGCTAGTGGCTACAAAAAAATATTAGCAAATAAAGAAACATATTATTACAGAAATAAATTAGAATTCACATTTTCTAATAAAAGATGGTTAAGTAAAAAAGAAATTGAATCAAATAATGAAATAAAAGATAGAAACGCATGTGGCTTCCACATACCAGGAATGTTTAATAAAGTAGTTGATATAAAAAAATGTCACTTGCAAAAAGAACCTTCAAATAAAATTAGACTTTCTATTAAAAAATTTGCCCTAGAAAATAAATTATCGTTTTTTGATATAAATGAACATAAGGGATTAATTAGAAATCTGCTTATAAGATCTTCATCAAAAGAAGATCTAATGGTTTTAGTACAGTTTTATGAAAATCAAAAAGATAATATTAATCTTTTGATGCAACATATTAAAAAGAATTTTCCAGAAATAACATCATTACTTTACACTATTAATCAAAAGGCAAATAATACTATTTATGATCAAAAATTAATATGCTTTCATGGCAATGATTATATTCAAGAAGAGTTAGATGGTCTAATTTTTAATATTGGTGCAAAATCTTTTTTTCAGACCAACAGTGAACAGGCTAAAACACTATATAGACAGACAAAAATATTAGCTAAAATCAAAAAAACAGATATTATCTACGATCTTTACACTGGAACGGGTACAATTGCACAATATGTTGCCAAAGATTCAAAAATGGTAATAGGAATTGACTCAGTTGAAGAAGGTATTAAATTAGCAAAAATTAATGCAAAACAAAATAAAATTAATAATTGTAAATTTCATACAGGTGATATGAAAGAAATTTTTACAAATGATTTTATTTTAAAAAATGGTAAACCAAGTGTTATTATTGCTGATCCACCAAGAGATGGCATGCACAAAAAAGTTATAGAACAAATATTAAAAATTAAACCTAAAAGAATTGTTTATGTTAGTTGTAACTCAGCTACTCAAGCACGTGATATTCAATTAATGAATAAATACTATGAGACAAAAGTTATACAGCCAATAGACATGTTTCCTCAAACTCATCATGTAGAAAATATAGTTGTTTTGGAAAAATTATAATAATTTTACATATGTAATATTAATTTAAAATGTTTAGAGTTAATTTAATCATCATATTATTTTATAATTTGGGTTATTCTCAAAACTATCAACAAATGCTTAATGCTCATTCAGAGTGGCATTTAACATCATGTAATAATGGTTGTATCACTGATGTTTATTATACAGATGGAGATACTAACTTTAATAATTACAACTATAAAATTTTAAATGGATTTCATTATATATCAAAAACTTTTTGGGTTCGAGAAAATATCCAAGAACAAAAAATATATATGTCATATGAAAATCCTGGGTTTGAAAGAAGAGAGGTTTTATTATATGACTTTTCGTTAGAGTCAGGTGATACTATTACTCTGACAAATCCAATTAGTCCCTTTTCAACAAATCCTGGTGATTTTAGTGTTGATTCTATTGAATTCATTTTACTTAATAATAATTATCATAAAAAAATAACTCTCTCAAGTATTAATAATACAATAAGCGAAACCCCAATTTGGATTGAAGGAATTGGATCTTTGAGTATGATAAATGCTCCTGGTGGCACTCCAAACATAAACGGANCCGGAAAATTAAGTTGTTATTTTAAAAATAATACTTTAATTTACTTTCAATTGGATTCAATTTCATCGTGCAATAGCATAACAACCAATTTAAACGAAACTTTATCTNANAATACAACANNAAAAAAAATAATCAAAATAACNGACATTTTATTAAGAGATGTTNATNTTAAAAAAAATAAAATNCTATTGTATTTTTATAGTGATGGNACTATCGAAAAAAAATATGTTAAATATTAATTACATCNGAAAAAAATGGATGAAATATTTAAAAAACTAAAAGAATTATATGATNTAAATCCANNTTTATTTGGCTTTCTTTTNTTTTTAGATTTATTAATTATCTTTTTAATTNTTAAATANTTTTTTTAAAACTAGATGCTGTTATATATTTTGATTATTTGAGGTAAAAGCATTTTTTTCTCATCATTATATATAACATAATTTGATAAATTTTCTTTTTCTTTTTGTGGCATTTGACTTTTAATTCTACCTTCTANTTCTGAAATAGATAATTTATCTCTTTGTATTATTCTTGANATTCTTAAGNTTTTTGGAGCACTAACACAAATAACTAAGTCTAAGTTTAAATGCGAATTACTTTCAAAAAGGATTGCAGCTTCTTTTATAACAAAATTTGATTTTTGTTTTTTTGNCCATAAACTAAACTTTTTCTTAACAACTGGATGAACTAAATTATTAAGAGCCTCTAATTTGGTTTTGTCATTAAAAACAATATTTGCTAAAAGANTAGTTTGAAGNAAGTTATTTTCGTATATATTTTTTCCAAACATCTTTTTAATTGAATCCATTAATTGCAAGTCACTATTTAAGCAATGTTTNGCTTCTTTATCAGCATTAAAAACNGGANCTCCNAGATTTTCAAATATCTTTGNTACATACGTTTTTCCAACACCAATNCCNCCNGTTAAACCAATTTTANTCATAATTATNNATAAGCTTGTTATAAACTTCTTCNTATTTCGGNAAAATATTATTTAAATCAAATTTNTTGGCATGTTTCAAAGCATTAGACTTAAATGAATTTAAAAGATTTGAATTAGCAATTAAACNACAAATATCATTTGACATTTTATTTATATCACCAACATCAGAAAGAAAACCTGTTACTCCATCAATATTTACTTCTGGTAACCCTCCGCTATTAGANGATACAACTGCTGTATTACTTGCCATAGCCTCCAAAGCAACTAAACCAAAACTTTCAGTTTGTGATGGCAAAAGAAAGATATCTGTTATGGCTAACAAATCTTCAATTACCTTTAGCTTTCCAAGAAATTTAATTTTTTTATAGANACCNAGTTTTCTAGCAAGATTTTCACATTTAGACCGATCTGGTCCATCACCAATCATTAACAGTTGAGCTTTTTTTCTTTTATTAACTTGATNAAATATTTTNANAACATCCTCTACACGCTTAACCTCTCTAAAATTTGATATNTGAGTTATAATAGCTTCATNATTTGANGCAAAACTNTTTCTTAATTTNAANTTTTGANTTTGCTCATATAAACTNTAATCTATAAAGTTTGAAATCACATTTATTTCTTTTTTTATNTTAAAATGANCTAATGTTTCATTTTTTAANTCTTTTGAAACAACAGTTACGATATCAGACATATTAATTGCANATTCTATAACTGGTTTAAAAGAAGCATCTTTNCCNAANAAAGTAATNTCTGTACCATGTAGTGTTGTAACAATAGGTATATTTATATCTTGAGTTNACAAAATTTGTTTTGCACTAATAGCAGCAGATGCATGAGGTATTGCATAATGAACATGTAGNAAATCTAANCCTTCATTTATTGCTACATCAACCAATTTTGATGTTAGGTTAAGTTCATATGGAGTATATTCAAATAANGGATATTGNGGTACAGATACTTCATGGTAATATATTTTTTCNGAAAATAAATCTAAACGAAAAGGNTGNTCATATGAAATGAAATGAACTTCATANTTTTTNTTTGATAAAGCNACCCCTAACTCNGTNGCAACTACCCCACTNCCTCCATATGTTGGATAACATACTATTCCTATTTTAATTTTATCTTTCATCAAAAGANTCAAAAATTACGCGCATTATCTCAGTTCTAACNTTCATATCTAATANTTTTTTATTGTCTGAGTAAGGATAAGTTCTATTAGATAAAAATACATAAATTATTTGTTTTTTNGGATCNGCCCATGCTAATGTTCCAGTAAAACCTGAATGACCAAAGCTTTCNAAAGANACACAATCTTTACATGTTGAACCNCCTTCTTGATTTTCAAGNACTGGNTTATCAAATCCTGCACCTCTTCTGTTTTGTTTATCGCAAAATTGACANGAAACAAATTNTNTTATNACATCATTTGANAAATAACGCTCTCCCCCATANTNTCCTTCCTCTAAAAACATTTGCATTATCTTNGCTAGATCATTGGCATTTGAAAATANACCTGCATGTCCCCCNACTCCTCCNTGCATTGCAGCTCCCATNTCNTGAACATGTCCGTGAACTGTTTGACCTCTAAATTCNAGATCATGCTCAGTTGGAACAATATCATTNNATTTAAATTTTCTTTTAGGNGAATANCCTAAANAATTCATTCCNAGNTTTTTATAAAAATAAANATCTAANAAATTATTTAAAGNNTCCTNNTATGTATTTTCAATTATTTTTTTNAACATATAATANCCTAAGTCTGAGTAATTATAAANATCTTTTTNTCCTAATTCAGATGTATAAATTAAATTATACATTGTATCNATGTAAGAATAATGTAAGAAAAGACTATCAGCAACTTCATNAGGATATTNTTTAGACTTTACAATNCTATACAAAGTATCATTAAGTGTAATAAGTCCACTTATAGAATCAACGATTAATGTGTTTTTATAAAAGGGTATCCAAGACTGTAAACCAGACTGATGTGATAAAACCTCTTTAATTGTAATATGCTTCTTATTTGTATTTTTTAATGGTANATATTTTGAAATTTTATCCGAGAGTTTTAATTTGTTTTCATCAACCATTTTCATTAATAGTGGAACAGANGCAGCTATTTTTGTAATNGATGCCAAATCGTAGAGATCAGAATTTTTAACTTTATTATTTTTTTTATANGTGTGATNTCCATATGATTTATTAAAAAAAATTTTTTTGTCTTTANCGATTAATATTTGACAGCCTGGCATAGCCTTTTTTGATATTGCATTTTCNACGATACTATCAATCAAAAACTCAATTTTATTATTTGGTTTNACCTCATCAATAGAAACATAGTTAAGTCTATTAGACTTTGTTTTAATTCCATGATTGATGTCAAAATGATTTGTTGTCACAGGAATATTACCTTTTATATCAATACCACCAAAAATAGCTTTTGCCACTGATTTTTGAGATAAATCACTATTTTGATAGCCCAAAATCAAAGCATCAAAATTATTAGTGAAAAGTAAAGAATTTAAACTATATGGGTTAGCAAATACGCAAAGAACCATCTTATTTTGCAATGCAATAGATTGAAGTAAAATATCTGTTGCTGAATTAATTTTATATGATTTCCAAGCATTAGCATTTGATTTATGAACCGATGCTATAACTAAATTGTATTTTGCAAGCTTATTTAATAATTTGAGCTGCTCAGGATATGTTAAATTCTCCCTAACATGAAAATGATCGATAACAGCATAATTTGACATCATATTTTTAAACTCATCAGATGCTTCTCCAATTGATAAAGATGCAATCCTTAAAGTATCTAATCTTTTAATTGGAACAATTTCATTATAGTTCTGTAATAATGTAATTGAATTTTCTACAAGTTTTTTATTTAGACTTACAGATGATAAAGTAATTTTATTTTGTTTTACTTCATTTAAATCAACTGGCCTATATTTATCTAAATTTAACCACTTCTTAGCTAGTAGAACTTTACGACATCTTTTATCTATTTCTTTCTCACTAATTTTATTTGAAATAATTGCTTTTTTAATCTCGTCAATTGCTTTAGGAACATCCTCAGAAAACAATAATATATCGTTTCCAGCTAGCAAAGCTTTTACATCAACATCACCTGGTTTGTAATAGTTAGAAACTCCCTTCATATTCAAAGCATCTGTAATAGCTAGTCCTTTAAAATTAAGTTCGTTCTTTAAAAGATCTGTTACTACATTTTTTGAAAGTGATGATGAAATATTTTTTGTACTGTCAAGAACAGGAATGTTTAGATGAGCAACCATTACAGAACCTAAGCCATTATTTATTAACCTTTTAAATGGAATTAAATCAATTTCATGTAATCTATCTAAAGAATGATTAAGGCGTGGCAAAGTTTTATGCGAGTCGGCATCTGTATCTCCATGTCCTGGAAAATGTTTTGCACATGCTAAAATATTATTGTCTTGCATACCTTTCATATATGCTATTGACTTTTTTGAAACTGCTTGCGGATTTTCACCAAAAGATCTATTATTAATTATTGGATTATCTGGATTTGAATTAATATCAACTACAGGAGCAAAATTTATATGAACACCTAACAACTTACACTGTTTGGCAATTTCAACTCCCATTTCATAAATCAAATTATTATTTTCAATAGCACCAAGAGTCATTTGCCAGGGGAATCTCAATGATGAATCTAAACGCATTGAAACACCCCACTCGGCATCAATAGCAACCACTAATGGAATTTTAGATTTTGATTGATAGAAATTTGTAAGTTTTGCTTGTTTATATGGTGATCCTTGTAAAAACATTAAACCACCAATTTTATAGTCTTCTATAAGTTTAGTTATTTCTTCTTTGTGCTTATCTCCTTTATTTGAGTATGCTGCAACCATAATTAATTGAGCAATTTTTTCTTCTTGAGTCATCATTGATAATAAACTATCTACCCAAATGGCTTCAGAATTTAAAAAAACAGCTTTATCTTGAGCTAAAATTTGTTTACAGACTATAAAAAAAAATAGTAAAATAAAAAGTTTTTTCATAATGTAAAATTAAAAAATGTTAAATATTAAATGGTGATAAATCTATTACAAAAGAAATTATTTATTAACCATAAAAAAACTATTTTTGAACATGCAACCACCAAAATTACCCTCGTTTTTTAAAACTAAAAATCCAAAAAAGTTTAATTATAAACCAAGATATTTAAATAGCATCAAAACAAGAAATGACAATAATCTAAAAAGAAAAATTAATTTTAGTTCAAAAAAAAGTAATAGTACAAATTTGAAGAGATCTTCAAGAATAATTATACTAATAATTATTTTATATTTGCTTGCATACAATTTATTAATAAAATAATAGATTTTTTTGGACTTAATACAAGTATTATCTAAACAAATTGCAAATCAAATTGCTGCTGGCGAGGTCATTCAAAGACCCTCCTCTGCAATTAAAGAATTGTTAGAAAACTCCATCGACTCTGGAGCAGATAAAATAGAACTATATGTCAAAGATGCTGGCAAGTCACTTATCAAAGTTGTAGATAATGGAAGTGGCATGAGTGTAAATGATACAAGAAACTGCCATAAAAGACATTACACATCAAAAATTAAAAAAATTAATGATTTATTTAAGATCAAAACTATGGGCTTTAGAGGTGAAGCTCTAGCATCAATTGCTTCAATCAGCATGATGGAAATTATATCTAAAAAAATAGAAGATAATATTGGATTTAAAATTATTTTAAAAGATGGTAAAATTGTTGATGAATCTGAATATGTTAGTCAAAATGGAACAACTATCAACGTAAAAAATTTATTTTACAATGTGCCTGCAAGGCGTAAGTTTTTAAAAAGTAATAATGTTGAATTGCGACATATTACAAACTCTTTCACTAAAATTGCTTTAGCAAATCCTGACGTGGAAATGCATTTTTACAGTGATAATAAAAGAATACTTTTTCTTAAAGAATCAAATTTTAGAAAAAGAATCATCGATGTAATAGGAAGTAAAAAAAATGAACTTCTTGTTCCTCTTAATGAAACAACTTCTTTAGTTAGTATAAGTGGTTTTATTGGTAAACCGGAGGCAGCAAAACGTACTAGAGGTGAACAATATTTTTTTGTAAATGGGAGATTTATTAAAAATAATTATCTGAATCATGCTATTCAAAAAGCTTATTCTGATCTAATTGGAGACAAATACTTTCCTAGCTATTT
Organism: Flavobacteriales bacterium; assembly: GCA_002697505.1. Taxonomy (GTDB): domain Bacteria; phylum Bacteroidota; class Bacteroidia; order Flavobacteriales; family BACL11. Next base: position 38,862 of record NZWA01000070.1, read on the forward strand.
TATTAACCTAAAAATTAAATCAGATTTAATCGACATTAATATTCATCCAACAAAAACCGAAATTAAATTTGAAAATGAAAAAGAGATTTATGCAATATTAAGAGCAACTACAAGAAAATCATTAGGTGAATACAATATAGCCCCATCAATTGATTTCGCACAAGAAATTGCCTTCCAAGATAATTATACTAGTAGTATAAATAATTATATTTCAGAACCTAAAATTAAAATTGATAAAAACT
>NZWA01000071.1 GCA_002697505.1 Flavobacteriales bacterium
GTGTTGTGTCGTCCCCCATATAGTAAAGATTTGGTGGCATTGCACTTGGTGCATTAGCTGTATCACAAAATCTATCTATATTATCGCATTTAAATAATGGCCCTGATTTTTCGTCAAAATGTTTTTTTAAAAATTGTTTGTTTATGGACTCATCATTTACATACAGACCAACGTAATTACCCTGAGTATATAATTTTACTAAATTAGATTCACCAGTTGGTAAATATTTTCGATAAATATTACTACTAATAATTTGCTTTAGAAATGTTGGGTCCATCCAGGCATTAGCCAATTTTATTTTATTGTACCCTAACAATTGTTGATCATCGATATAATAATTCATATCAATATTGTATGGAACTTTTACACTTTGAACATCATTTGGCAAGCAAAATGTAGAATTCCCTTTATATCTAACCGCTACACTATCAAGTTGATTTCCGTTTAAAGTTAATACAGCAGGTATTCGCTCGCTTGGACTATAATACCAAGAATTTACAAGATAATTGTGATAATTAGGATTATAAAAATCTAAATAAATCGATCTTAATGAATCCTCATCAAAAATTCCACCTGGATTATCATAAAGAATTTGTGGATTATATAATGATTGGGCAAAAGAGTAAAGTGGTAATAATAATATTAAAACTAAATATTTCATATGGCAAAAATACTTTTTTTCATTTAAAGAAAATCTCGCTATTAAATATACTAAATTCATTAAATAGTTTTTGAACAGATTTTCTTCCAATACCTCCTAAGGAAATAGAAAAATCATTTACATATAAGTTTATATGTGATTTAATAACATCCAAATCGATTTCAGATGCATGAGATAAAATATATTTATTTGGAGTTATTGTGTTTTGATTAGCATACTCAATAGACTCTCTAATTAATTTCTCTACGTTAGAGATAACTTCTTTTGGTAAACTTCTTTTTGCTACAATTCCACCAAGTGGAATTGGTAAATTGGTCTTTTGATGCCAAAACTCACCAAGATCTATAACTTTTACTAATCCCTTATTTTGATAAGTAAATCTATTTTCATGAATCACAACACCTGCATCAACCTTGCCACTTAAGATGCTATTTTCAATTTGATCAAAACAAATCTCTTCTTTATTTTTAAAGCTTGGAAAAGCTAAATTAAATAACATATTCGCTGTGGTATATCTTCCAGGAACTGCAATTATACTTTCTTCATTTAGTTTTTTATTAGGAAGCTTAATAACTAAAGGACCGCAACCATAACCCAATGCTGAACCACTATCCAAGAGGATATAATCATTAAAATTTTTGATATATGCATAGTAACTTAATTTAGTAAAATCTAATTTATTTTTAAAGGACCATTTATTTAATTTTTCTACATCTTCATAATATGTCTCAAAAATATATCCTCTACAATCAATTTTATTATTAATTAAAGCATCAAAAATATATGTATCGTTTGGGCAAGGCGAAATACCAAGAGATATTTTCATAATGATATAATAATTTTATTAAGAGAAATGTTTAAATTTTTGATAGCTAAATCCATATTCCAATCTTTTTTATTTCTTTCACCAACAAAATTTGATACTGATCTAATCTGCATACAAGGAATATTAAAATCATTGCAAACTCGAAAAACAGCAGCTCCTTCCATGGTTTCAATATCTGGGCTTAACCGATTTTTAATTTTTTCAACTTTTGTTGTGTTACCACTCACGGTATTCACAGTACTAGATTTAACTTTTATTAAATCTGTTTTTGAATCAACAGTGAATTTATTAGGAATAGAAAAACTTTTAAATTCAAAAAAAGTCTCGTTTTCTTCGTAGCCTAATTCTGACAAAATATCTTCAGTTACCTCAACAACATCTCCAATTTTTATTTTTTTATCAAAACTACCTGCAATTCCAGCATTTATAACCAAATCATAACTATTGAGAGCCAACTTTTTAGTAAGCTCTAAAGTTGTTTCTAAAATACCTACACCTGTAATTAATATCTCATGCGCAGAAAATTGATCTTTATCCAGTTCAAAATCTGTTGCAGCAACTATTAGAATTTTCATGCTACAAATATAATTTCTTTCTTTTGGTATATTTGCAGAGTATAAAAAAATGTAAATAAAAAATATACAATATGAAAGGTTATGTTTTTCCAGGACAAGGAGCACAGTTTGCTGGTATGGGTAAAGATATTTATGATAAATCTAGCGAAGCAAAAAAAATGTTTCATCAAGCAAATAAAATTCTTGGTTTTGATATTACAGCTATAATGTTTGGTGAAGATGCTGAAAAGTTAAAACAAACTAAAGTTACACAACCAGCAATTTTTATTCACTCAGTTATTTTAGCTCATGTTTTAGGAGGCTCATTTAATCCTGACATGGTAGCAGGGCACTCTCTAGGTGAATTTTCAGCATTAGTAGCAAGTAAATATATTTCTTTTGAGGATGGGCTTTTATTAGTTTCTAAAAGAGCATATGCTATGCAAAGTGCATGTGAAAAAAATCCGTCTTCCATGGCTGCAATTTTAGGTCTTGATGAACAAATTGTTGAAGATGTTTGTAACAAGATCAAAAATGAAATAGTTGTTCCAGCTAATTATAATTGCCCTGGGCAAATTGTTATTTCCGGAACAAATGAAGGAATAAAATTAGCCTGTGAAATGCTTTTAGAAGAAGGTGCAAAAAGAGCTCTTCNACTTCCTGTTGGAGGCGCATTTCATTCTCCTTTAATGAAATCAGCTCAAGATGAACTTGAAAAAGCAATTAATAATACTGATTTTTTTAATGGNATCTGTCCTATTTANCAAAACGTCGCTACAAAGCCAACTTCNGATCCAAAATTAATTAAGGAGAATCTAAAAAAACAATTAACNTCCTCTGTAATGTGGACACAAACTATGAAACAAATGATAGCTGATGGCTTAAGTAGTGTTACAGAAGTTGGACCAGGAAAAGTTTTACAAGGTCTATTTAAAAAAATANATAGAAGTATGCCAACTGAAAGTGCTTGNTTATAAAGTATGATTNAATAAAAAATTTTTATTTACTAAATCAGTAAATAANTTTGTTCTCATACAATTAANATATAATTCTGCTTGCTGTTGATTATGACAATCTGTNCCTACGAAACTAAACATTTTTCTATCGATCATTGTTTNAACCTTTTTTGAGACGTTTAAAGAATAATAATTGGTCAATGAAAGTAAATTGAGTTGAAGATAAACTCCCTTATCAATTAATTTTTTATANTCATCTATTTGATAAAACTGATATCTTTCTGGATGAGCTANAACTACATTATATCCCTCAGTTTGAAGNTTNAAGATNATATTAAAAAAATCTTTAGGAGCTTCATGAAATGAATGTTCAATAAGTAAAAAATTATTACCGAAAGTTAAAAAATCTTGCTTACCAATATTNTNTNCAAATTCATANTCAANNTAATACTCNGCTGCTGCAGAAAGANTAATATCNATTTTNTGTTTTACAACTTCTTGTTGTAACACTTTTAATCCATTNATAATTGTTTTTGAATCNTTNCTNTANAAATCACTCATAACATGCGGGGTNGTAATAATTTTTTTAAANCCTAAGTCGCTGAGTTTTTTAATNATATTAANTGAGGTCTCTAAATCCTTAGAACCGTCATCAATGGATGGTATCAAATGTGAATGAATGTCAGTGGAAATAATTGANAAATCTTTAAAGTATTCTTTATTATTATTTCTAAATAAATTATNCAGCCATTTCATAATTATTTATACTGTTGCTTATAATATTTTTGGTATTCTCCAGAAGTTACATTATTAATCCATGACTTNTTATTTAGATACCAATCAATTGTTTTGGATAAACCTTCATNAAACTGCAAAGAAGGTTCCCAACCTAATTCGTTTTTAATTTTACTTGCATCAATNGCATATCNTTTATCATGACCCGGTCTATCTTTAATAAACGTTATTAACTTTTTTGAGGCTNCCTCTTTCTCTATNTANTGCAATATCCATTTTTTCGCATANCAATTCAATTAAATCAATATTTTTCCATTCATTAAAACCACCAATATTATAAGTATCACCTATTTTNCCGTTNTGAAAAATTTTATCAATTGCTATTGCATGATCNAGTACATACANCCAATCACGAGTAAATTTACCATCTCCATAAACTGGNAATTCTCTATTTTCGATAATATTATTAATAAACAATGGCAACAACTTTTCGGGAAATTGATTTGGACCATAATTATTTGAACAATTAGAAATNACANATGGTAATGAAAAAGTATTTCCATAAGCTCTTACAAAATGATCAGAACTTGCTTTTGATGATGAATAGGGAGATTTTGGATCATANGNNGTATCCTCTAAAAAATAACCTGTATCTCCTAAGCTTCCATAAACNTCATCAGTTGATACATGATAAAAGAGCTTGTTTTTACTATTTACCCACTTATTTTTAGCTGCATTTAACAANTTAACAGTTCCAACAACATTTGTCATAATAAAATCCATTGGGTTAGNTATCGATCTATCAACATGACTTTCNGCTGCTANATGGATAACAGCATCAAAATCAAACTTATCNAATAAAGTATTTATAAAATCAGAGTCGACTATATCTCCCTTTATAAACGTATAATTTTCAANATTCTCAACATCCTTTAGGTTTTCTAAATTACCTGCATAAGTTAACTTATCTAAATTAATAATATGATAGTTTGGATATTGAGTTGTAAAAAGNCGAACAACATGNGAACCAATAAATCCGGCACCTCCAGTTATTAAAATTTTTCTTTTCATATTTTATAATTACATTACAAATATAATTAATTCATAACTAACTAANTAATTGAATTACAAAACGTATTTTAGCAAATAAATTGAATAAATGAGATTATTTCTCACATTATTTTTAATACTTTTTATAAATACTTGCCTTGCGCAAATTAACAAACAATCGGCATTTATTGTATNTACTAATTACCAAATACCCTCTGGNTTTTTTGCTGAACTATTTGAAAATAACCCTTCAATTGGAACCTCCTTTTTTATAGAGAAAGAAAATAATTTTTTTTATGGAATTGAAGCAAATTATTTATTTGGNAATAACATCAACAATGAGTCAATGATATTAAGTGGCATTACAAATAATGATGGTAGCATTACAGCTTCTGATGGCTATTATGCAAANATCAATTATTCAAGAAGTGGTTTTTCTTCAAATATTTTTGCCGGTTACGCAATTCANTTAAACAAAACTAACTTAAGTGGTGTNTATTTTTCATTTGGNACNGGATATATAAACCAAAAAATACAAATAGACACAAAAAATGAAAATATACCTCAATTNAATGAAGAATATAAAAAAGGATATGATAGTGCTAACGATGGGATCTTTGGNAAACTATCAATTAATTATAAGNACTACAGTAAAAAAGGTGGGNTACAAATCTCAACTGGTTTATTTAATAGTTTTGCAAGAGTTAAGCGATTAAATTCATATCTTTTTAATGATAATAATAATGATGATAGTTTTCATTTTGGCTCAGAATTTGGGTTTAGTTTTGGTTTGATAATACCTGTTTCAAAGATTAATCAAGANGAATTCCACTACTACTAAATGAATATAATTTACAATATAATTATTTNTATTTATCAGCTTTTAATAACTATTAATGCTTTATTTGACTCAAAATCTAAAGATTGGATTGTTGGAAGAACAAACTTATGGAGTAGTTTAGANCTAAAAACNAAAAANATAAAANATATTGTTTGGTTTCACTGTGCATCTTATGGTGAATATNAGCAAGTTAANGAGTTAATGAAAGCTTANAAATTAAAGTATNATAATCATAAAATACTTTTAACCTTTTTCTCTCCATCTGGATATCAAAATTTTAAAGATTTTAANATNGTAGACTTTGTTTTCTATATTCCATTAGATACAAAACAAAACGCAAATAAATTTATTGAAATTGTAAAACCGATTAAANNNATTTTTGTAAAATATGAGTTTTGGTTTAATTTTATNTCAGAAATTTCAAAAAATAATATTCCACTTTATTATGTTTCTGTAATTTTTAGAAACGATATGCTATTGTTAAAATTATCGTGGTTTAAAAATAAACTTAAAAAAATTAACCATATTTTTCTTCAAGATCAAAATTCTGCAGATATTTTGTTAAAACATGGTTTTAATAATTTTAGTATTTCTGGAGATACAAGATTTGATACAGTACTTAAAAACTCAAAAACTGTAAAAGAAAATAATTTAGTTGAAAAGTTTTGCGGAGATTCATTTGTTATTATTGGTGGCAGTACGTGGCACAAAGAAGAAGAAATTCTTACAAAATATTTAAAAAAATTTACAGAAAAAAAATATATAATAGTTCCGCATGAACTGGACAGATTAGACAAATTAAGAAGAGATACTGGTGGGATTCTGCTATCAAATGCAAATATGCAAAATATTAACACCTCAAATGTTTTAATAATTGATTCGATTGGACTACTTTCAATATTATATAAATACGCGAACATCGCATTTATTGGAGGAGGTTTTACAAAAGGTATACACAATGTTTTAGAAGCAATAGTTTTTAGAGTTCCTGTAATAATAGGACCAAATCATCATAAATCTTATGAAGCCAGAAAGCTAATAGAGTTAGAATATATTAAAGTTATTAAAAACTACGATGAATTCAAAAATTCAATTGAAGCATTAAAAATGACAAAAATATCTAGCAACTACATCAAAAAAAATAGTGGTTCAGTAAAAAAAATAATTGAAACTATTTAAAAATAAAAAACGGGAGACTATCTTGCGATAACCTCCCGCTATGTACCCGGGACGGGACTTGAACCCGTACGGACATAATGTCCATTGGATTTTAAGTCCAACGTGTCTACCAATTCCACCACCCGGGCAATTTTGAGTGGTTTGAGCGAGTGATGGGATTCGAACCCACGACCCTCACCTTGGCAAGGTGATGCTCTACCCCTGAGCTACACTCGCCTGAAAAAAATAGATCGCAAATCTAACAAATTTATTTGTTTCATTACAATTTATGAATCTAATAATTTCTTAATTTTATTTAGTTTCATTAAAGCATCCATAGGGGTTAAGTTATTGATATCTATTCCTAACAATTGATCTCTTATTTCTTCTAAAATTGGGTCATCTAAATTTACAAAACTTAGTTGCATATTCTTATTTATTTTTTTAGTCCTTTCAGTTTTAGAATTTTTATAATTTTTATTTTCAAGTTCTGTTAACATATTGTTTGCATTATTGAGTATTTTCTTTGGCATTCCCGCCATCTTCGCTACTTGAATTCCAAAGCTATGTTCTGTTCCACCAGGTTTAAGTTCTCTTATAAAAACAATATTATTATTAACTTCTTTTACTGATACATTATAATTTTTAATTCTATCAAAATGACTCTCCATCTCATTCAATTCATGATAATGTGTTGCAAAAAGTGTTTTAGGTTTTGTTTTGTGATCATGTAAAAATTCACTTATTGACCATGCAATAGAAACCCCATCATATGTGCTAGTTCCCCTACCAATTTCATCAAGTAAAATTAAACTATTTTCAGAGAGATTATTTAAGATACTTGCGGTTTCATTCATTTCCACCATAAAAGTTGATTCACCCATTGAAATATTGTCTGAAGCACCTACTCTTGTAAAAATTTTATCAACTATACCAATTTGAGCAGAACTAGCAGGAACAAAAGATCCTATTTGAGCCATCAAAACAATCAAAGCAGTTTGCCTTAACAAAGCTGATTTTCCAGACATGTTCGGTCCTGTTATCATCATTATCTGCTGACTGTCTTTATTCGGTATTACGTCATTTGGAACATAAAATTCATCATCATCTAATTGTTGCTCTATAACTGGGTGTCTGCCTTTTTCTATAACTAAATCTGTAGAATTATTTATATTGGGTTTGGTGTATCTATTTGTTTGTGCTATTTTTGAAAAAGAAAACAAACAATCCAATTCAGCGATAACTTTTGCATTAATTTGTAATTGATCAATATATGCAGATATTTCATTAAGCAAATTTTTGTAAAGTGAATTTTCAATTTCAATTATTTTACTATCTGCAGAAATTATTTGTTGTTCATATTGCTTAAGTTCTTCTGTAATATATCTTTCAGCACTTACTAATGTTTGTTTACGTATCCAGTCTGATGGAACCTTATCTTTATGAGTATTTCGAACTTCTAAATAATAACCGAAAACATTGTTAAATGATATTTTTAAAGAAGAAATACCGGTAGATAATTTCTCCCTTTCGAGCATCTCATTTAAATAGGTATTTCCTGAATTCTTTATACTTCTTAAATTATCTAGTTCAGAATTTACATTTTCATTAATTACGTTCCCTTTATTTATAACAAATGGTGCTTCTGGATTAAGTATAAAACTAATTTTATCTACTAATTTAACACACAAATTTATTTTTTTTGCGTGTTGTCTTAATTCTTTATTATTTGATTGCAAGCAAATTTTCTTAATTGGCTCAAGAATTTGTAAAGATTCTTTTAGTTTATTACATTCTCTAGGGTTAATTCTTAATGTGGAAACTTTTGAAGACAATCTTTCTAAATCCCCAATTTGAGAAATGTTGTTCTCAAGAACAAAAGCAACTTCATCATTATTTATTAACTCCTCAACAATATTATGACGACAGTTTAAACTATTAATATTTTTTAATGGCAATGCTAGCCATCTTCTTAACAATCTTGAACCCATAGGGGAGTAAGTTTTATTTAGAACATTAAATAATGTTGTAGCGCTTTCATTATTAGAAGAAAATAGTTCTAAATTATTAATTGTAAACTTATCCATCCACAAATATTTATCTTGTTCAATTCTATTTATTGAAAGAATATGTTGAGTTTTATGATGATGTGTCTCATTTAGATAGTGTAGTATTACACCAGCACTTATTAATGCGTCATGTAATTCGCTTACACCAAATCCTTTTAATGATTTTACGTGAAATTGTTTTAACAACAAATCGTTTGTATAATCACTATTAAATACCCACTCATCAATAAAAAAACAATTAGTAGAAAGTTTGAATTCATCTATGATTTTTGATTTATAATCTCTTTGGAAAAGAATTTCATTTGGTTTAAAGCTTTGTAATAACTTATCAATATAAATCTTATTTCCTTCTGACACTAAAAATTCACCAGTAGATATGTCTAAAAAAGATATACCAATATTTTCTTTAGAATAATATATAGCTGCTAGAAAATTATTTTTTTTTACATCTAAAACTAAATCATTATAAGAAAGACCTGGAGTTACTAGTTCGGTTACACCTCTTTTTACAATACCCTTAGTATTTTTTGGATCCTCAAGTTGGTCACATATTGCTACTCTTAATCCTGATCTTACTAGTTTTGGCAAATAATTATCAAGAGAATGGTATGGAAAACCTGCAAGTTCAACTTTTGAAGAACCATTTGCTCTGTTAGTTAAAACAATATTTAAAATTTTAGATGCTTTAACTGCATCTTCCCCAAAAGTTTCATAAAAATCACCTACCCTGAAGAGAAGCATGGATTCAGGATATTTCCTCTTAATATTTTCATATTGAATCATTAAAGGTGTTTTTTTCTTTGACATTTGAATAAATTATAAAATCAAATATTATGTAATATTGCAACAAATATAAGACATGAAAAAATTAAAAAGCAACGAAATAAAAACAATAACAATAGATGAATTCAAAAAATGCAAAAAAACCCCTATAGTTATTGTTTTGGATAATATTAGGAGTGCTTTAAATGTTGGTTCAATTTTTAGGACTTCTGATACGTTTTTAGTTGATAAGATTTTGCTTTGTGGCATTACAGCATGCCCTCCTCATAAAGATATTAGAAAATCAGGTCTCGGTGCCGATTCTTCTGTAGTTTGGGAATATTACTCAAGTACTGTTGACGCTATTAATGCATTAATTAAAAAAAACTATACTATTGTTTCTGTAGAACAAACTAGCAAGTCTAACTCATTAGATAATGTGAAATTACATGAAATTCCTTTAGCTCTTGTTTTTGGAAATGAAGTCAATGGAGTATCACAAGAGGTTATTAACTTATGTGAGGAATCAATTGAAATACCACAACTTGGAACAAAGCATTCTTTAAATGTATCTGTAGCAGCAGGTATTGTTATATGGAAGTATTATGAGTTATTAAAACATCAAAATAGATAATTTACACCTAAATGGTATGATCTATATCTATCTTGTTGTGTAGAATTAGAAATACCATCTAACATATCAGTGTCTACAAAAACTTCTTCCCAAGAAAAAAAATAAAAAATATTTGTTTTTACTTTATATTTAAGAGTATAACCAAGTAAAAATAAATTCGACTTAGGTCTTTCGATAATAGATTTTATTTCCTCAGGACTACCTTCCTCATCTTTGTATCCGTAAGAGTAGATGTAATTACCACTTGGTATATTTCTAGAAATACTTGAAAAATATGTCAAACCAAACCCAAAATCAAAATATAAATTTATCATTTCTTTTAACTTATTTGATTTATTTACTTTGTTTATATAGGATTCCAAATCTAGATTAAATAAATTTTCCAAATCAATACTTGTCTTAAAATTAAATGCTAATATATCAGATAAAAAACTATATCCTTTATTTTGATAAAGCCTGTATGGATCATATACATCAGACATGCTATTTATACTATCTGTGTGCGAATACTTCAATTTAATTTTATTAAAATTTAAGGATACTAAATGATTATTAAATATTGTTCGAGATAATGAAAAATTTAAACCATTTTCTAAGTTACTTAAGTCTATGAACTTATTTTGGTAAATATCACTTCGATGTTCATTAAACATAGTACTTATACCTACTTGCCACTTATAACTGATGGTCGAGTCTTCATATGATGGATTAACATTAGTTGCAATGAAATCAGTTTGTTGAGCAAACAGAAATGAACTTAAAAATATTAGCATCAAAATATATATCAGTCTCATAATCGATCATTTACACTTACAAATTAAAAAAAAAAATAATTACTAACAATTTTTTAAAAGATATAATCGTTAATTATATAGTGTAATTATTTTATTACATTTGCATGCGTAAATAACATCTTATAAAATTACCTAAATATGAGAATTTTTAAACCATTTTTACTATTATCTATAATTCTGCTAATTAGCAGTTGTGGTCTAACTAATATGGCAAATAAATATGATACAGTGAAGTATACAGTTACTCCTCCTGTATTACAAACTCATGGTGGAGAAATTGAAGTAAAAATTGATGGAAATTTTCCAGAAAAATATTTTGCAAAGAAAGCAACTGTTGAATTAATACCAGTTCTAATTTATAATGACAATCAATCAGAAACAGCTTTTGAAAAAATAATATTACAAGGAGAAGAAGCAACTGGAGGTGATAAAACAATTTTTTTTAACTCTGGTGGATCTTTTTCATACCAAAGCATCGTCCCTTATAAAAAGGATATGCAAAATGCACGTCTTGAGCTACGTGCAGTTGGTAAAATGGCTGATCCAACAGGAGAAATTAAAGAGCAAGGTTTAGGACCAATCAACATTGCTAATGGAACATTAGCTACTCCTACAAGAATTGTTAATGAAGAGGAAGTTGCTGATAACAATCATAATTATGAAAAGGAAACAATACTGAAGGAACAGGCAACAATTTACTTTTTAGTTAACCAGTCAAATATAAGAACAACTGAAAAAAGTGACGATGACATATTAAAATTAAAAGAGTTTGCCAAAAATGGCTACAAGACACACTCAATCGAAATTATGTCATACGCATCTCCAGAAGGTTCAGTTGAAAGAAATGATAAGGTGTCTGACAAAAGAATGAAAAGCACTGTAAAATACACTAAACATTTACTTAAAAAATTAAATGTAGAAGGAGCAGATAATTATGAACTTTATACTGAAACTTCTGTCGGTGAAGACTGGGTTGGATTTGAATCAATTATTCAAAAATCAGAAATAAAAGATAAAAGAAAAATAAGTAATTTACTCAATACAATAGAAGATGTCGAAAAGAGAGAAGAACAGCTTAGAGATATGACTGAAATATATGATGCGGTTAAAGACGATATTTTACCTCAACTAAGAAAAGCTACTATCATTATTCGCGCATACGAGCCTAAAAAAACAGATGAAGAAATTAATAAATTATCATTAGAAAACCCAACTGAGCTTGACCTTGAAGAAATTTTATATAGTACATCTTTAACAAATTCTGAAGAAGAAAAAATTAAAATTCTAAAATCAGCAATAGAACTTCATGATGACTGGAGAATTTTTAATAATTTATCTGCTTTATACATTAAAAGAAATGAGCTAAATGAAGCTGAAAAGTATTTGAATAAAGCAACAAAAATTTCTGGAGGAATCAAAAATGATATATTAATTAATAATGGTATTATACATGCCAGAAAAGGAAATTTAAACAAAGCTAAAGAACTATTTGATCAAGCTAATGCTTCGGAACTTAATTATGCTTTATTAGATATTAGATTAGGAAATTACGATAAGGCTGCTCGATATTTCAAAAATAACAATAGCTACAATGCTGTTTTAGCCAAAATATTAAATGGAAATAATGATGTTAAATGTGATGAAAAAACTGCAGATTGTTATTATTTAAATGCAATTAGCCATGCGAGATCTGGAAATGAAAATCTTACAATTAAAAGTCTCAAAAAAGCTATTGAATTAAATCCTGAATATAAAAGGGATGCAAAAATTGATTTAGAGTTTGTAAATTTTAGAAATAGTGAAACATTCAATAATACAATTAATTAGCTTACCTTAAACTTCTATAAATAATATTCGGTAATTTATGAAAACAGATAAAAAACCGAACTTCTTAATAATTGGGGCGATGAAAGCCGCAACAACCTCATTGTATGCTTATTTAAAAGAGCATCCTGAAATTTATCTTCCTTCAATAAAAGAACCTATGTTTTTTAATAGCATAGAAATGGATAATAAAAAATTTATACTTAAAGGAAGAGCTAAAAAAAAAATTACATCTTTTAAAAAATATTATGATTTATTTCAAAATGTTAATGATGAGATTGCAATTGGCGAAGCCTCACCTGGTTATCTATATAATAGTAATTGCGCAAAACTAATACGTGAACATTTGGGAGATAGTACGAAAATAATCGCGATTATCAGACAGCCTTTGAATAGAGCATACTCTAACTTTTTACATGCAAGAAGATCAGGAAAAGAAGATATAAATGAATTTACTATTGCAATAAATGAGGAAGTAAATAGAATTGAAAGTAACTGGAGTCCACTTTATCATTATATAAATCAAGGATATTATTACACTCAATTGAAAAAATACTATAAAATTTTTCCAAGAAAAAATATAAAAGTTGTTTTATTTAGTGAGCTAACAAAAAATAAAAATAACTGTCTAAAAGAAATTTGCAAATTTTTAAATGTAAATGATAACTTTAATTTTTCTAAAGAAAAGAAAA
>NZWA01000072.1 GCA_002697505.1 Flavobacteriales bacterium
ATCATACCAATTATATAGATACGTACCATTAGCAAAAGGAGTACCTCCTATACCCATAGCAACTGCAAAAGCTGTGCTATCTGAATGACATGTGTTAATAGTATCAATTGTTAAAACTTGAAGAGGATTACCTGGTACACTTATAACCACTTCCTCTTCAATATAGCAGTTCATATTATCGGTAAGCGCAACTGTATATATTCCAGCAGACAAATTATCAAATACAGAATCAACTGGATTTGTATTTAAAACTCCGTTCAAGTAATAATAAAAAGGATTTATTAAATTCGTTTGCATATCAACAACTATTCTACCATCATTTCCATTATAACAATTGACATTAGATGATGTCAAACTATAATTAATTGGTATCATAGTATCAGAAGGCTCAGACTGATCTGCACACAAAGAGTTTAATGTCATAAAGTAATATTGTGTACCAGCAGGTAAATTAGAATTTGGAATAGTAACTAGGTCTGCAGGATAACTAACGTCATCTAATTGAGTATATGGTCCACCTAAATTTGAAGCACCAAATATTTGATAGGTAGTTGAATTATTTGCACCAAGTAAATGATCCCATGTTAATGTTACATCACCGTTCAGATTTTCAGTTACACATTGAAAATCTGGTGCTGGTTGAACCAATGCAGGTAGTATTGTTATGCTAAGTGTTGCAATTGTAATCGCATTAGCTGGACAAAAGTCATCTTGAACCTTGATTAAAAAATTAAAAACATTTGTTGTATTTCCACATCCAGCATCAGATAAAATTTGATTACAATCAGTTTGCCACTGAAACTGACCTTGTACAAGTGATGGTGCAAAAATTGGAGGTGGATTACTGTTATTATCAGTAAAGGTTGCACATGGTGGATTATTACACAATGTGTCTGTTATAAAATCTGCCGCCATTTGACCTCCTGATATTGTCATTTCAACATCTTGTGGTACATTATTTGCATAGATATCTAAATCTTGACCTATTACGTCAAATATTATAAGTTCACCAGCGTTAACAGTTGTTGAATATGATGGTAATCCTGATGATGGATTAATAATAGTTGTCCAGTTTTGAGGACCATTTGGAGGTGTAATTGTAGGTGGTGAATTTGGTTGTCCATTTGACATAGTAGGGCAACCAATTAAAACTGCTTGAATCTCTCGATAAATAGAAGCTACTTTTTGTCCACATTTGTAAGCATCAACTCTAACAACAGTTACAAAGTTTCCTGAAACATTAGAATTATAAGAAATTTCTCCAGTGTTAGCATCTAAATTTGGATTACCAGGTAATGGTGAATTAAAAGAATAGGGTGCTAAAAAAGGAATTGGAGAAGGATCAATTGGAGGATTAAAAACTCCAAAAGCAACTGCATCATCTAAAGGTTCATCCCAAGAATACACAATACTATCAAGCTCAGGATCAGATGCATTATGAGAATAAGAAAAAGGATAGCCTGTACAAATAATCGTTTTAGGTTCTTCATTAAAAAGAGGAGATGAATCAAAGCATGGATCACCATCTAATGGAAGACCTGAAATTGGGTCAATATATGGAAACATTGTTGCTCTAAGCGTAAAACCTTCACTTGGGCTTGTTGTACTTGAAAGAACTAAGTTTGTAATTGCACCATTTCTACAACACAAATCCCAAGTAAAACTCCAACCTGCTGCAGGTGGAACACCAGGTAAATTTACAGGACCTGATTGGTATACGAATTCTTCTACAGATCCTGGATTTCCAGCAGCACAATCTAAGCAAGAGTTACCACTATTTTGAGCATTTCCATTAGGTGATATATCATTACTTGAAATAAAATTAGCAGTAATTTGAGTAACGGTTGGATGATTCCAAACATCAATAAATTGTGTTGATGCGGATAAGCTAGCTCCACTACAATCTCTATATACTTTTAAAGTAAAAATATATTTTCCTTCATCAACACCACTTTTAATACATTCCCATGTAATTTCACCACCCATAATATGAGTAGCTTTAACATTTAAAGAGGTGACCAAAATCAAACAAAACAAAATAATTTTTCTCATAATATTTAAATTAATCTATCTAACCAAAGTTACACTACCTTTTTCAGTATACTCAGATCCATCTTTTCCAACAGCTTCCATGATGAAGAAATAAACTCCCTCAGGAAGTAACTCTGAATTATATCCTTTTCCATCCCAGAAACCTTGAGGATCCTGCCAATGATATACTCGCTTACCCCATCTATTATAGATCTCAACATACAATTCATCTAATAATTGATCTTGGAAATGGAATAAATCATTTATTTGATCATCATTAGGACTAAATAAGTTAACAACATCATAACCTTGTACCTCAACTACTTTAGAAAAGACACTTTCACATGAAGCATCCAAATCACCATTGTTAGCAGTTAAAGTAATAGTGTAAATACCTTGATTAGAGTAACTAATTTGAGGATTTGCAGATGTAAAATCATAACCAGATTCAAAAGCGCCATTTCCATCTAATATATTCCATTCAAAAATATTGGCTTGCCAATCTCCTGATGATGGCGTGCTAAGATTTGTTATATCAATAATACTACCTTTAGTAATCAAATCAGAAGATAAACTAAAATCTGCCACAATAAGAGCTGGTTCTATTACTTCAACTTCATCACTGCTACTTGTACAACCATTATAATCTTCAATAGATACATAATAATTAGCTGGAGATAAATGTGTTAAAAACAAAGTGTCTCCTGGTTTGAAGACATTTCCTGAGCTAATTTGTGTGCCATTTTGATAAAGATTGTAATCATATGGAGCAATACCATTATTAAATATAACATTAATTATTCCATCATTAGACGCATTACATGTTGTTCTAAATACAGAAATTGGCAAATTAATTTGCCCAGGTTCTTTAATTTCTTCAACAGTTTCAGAAGATAAACAATCATTTGCATCAATAAAACTTAAAGTATAAGAACCAGACAATAAATTTTCAAATAATGGATCATTTTGAGGTACATTATTAATTAAATATTGATACGGCTCAGTACCACCAGAACCTGAAACAAAAATCTCTCCGTTTTGTTCTCCCGCGCATAAATTATCTTCAATATTTAAGATATTTAAAACAAGTTCATTAGGTTCATCAATAGTCACTGAAATCACTTCTTGACAACCATTAAAATCAGTGACTGTACAAGTACTAATACCTGCTGACAGGGACGAGTTTAGTGCATTTGCAACTCCATTAGACCACAAGAACTCATAAGGTGAAGTTCCTGAGTTTGATAATACTTCAACTTCTGCTCTACCATCATCTTTTCCATTACAGCTTACATCTTGAACTGACGTGCTTATAATATTTAATTGTAATGGCGTCGGTTCAGTGATTTCAAAACTATCAGCTATTTGGCATAAATTGATATCTGATATAATTACAGAATAAGTACCTATATATAAATCAGTTATACTTGAAGCTGTTGATGTAAACCCGTTGGGTCCTGTCCAAAGGTAAGAATGTGGTTGACTTCCGCCATGACTTGTAATTGAAATCATTCCATTTGTATCTCCATAACAACTTATGTTTTGAATTGAATCCAGATGAATAAATACTGAATCGTACTCATTTATAACTAATGATGAATCAATTGTACATCCGTAAAAATCCTTGACTTTTATGTCATATGTACCTACAGCCAAATTATTAAATATACTATCAGAACTATAATTATTACCATCATCAATGGAATACAATAAAGGCCACATTGCAATACTATCAATCATAATTGTTAGATCACCATTTTGCGAGTTAAAACAAATTGAATCTGTATAAACTATATTTTCAACAACTAATGGACTGTTTTGATTTCTTGCTGTAACTCTAAATGAATCAATAGGTAGCCAGAGTGTATCTGCACAGCCATTAATATCGGTAATACTAATTAGGTAAGAATTAGCAGTTAAACCCTCAAGAATATACACTGAATCAATTTGCAGATCATCCCATTGATATGATGTACATGTATCACAATATACTGAATTGGCACTATCAGTACCGAAGACAGAAGGATCATTGTAGAATGACCAATTGAAGATATAAGGCTGTGTACCACCTCTAATCTCAAATCCTATACTTCCATCATATGATTCTCCTAAACAATTTTCTGCAGTTGAGTAATCTTCTCTTTTTGCTGCTAGTACTAATTTTTCTGGAGCACTTAAAATTTCAGTAAAATCTACGGCCATACAGCCTGTAGAATCATATACTGTTACAGAATAAATTCCAGCAGATAAATTTGATACTAATGAATTGTATGATGAATCAATAACTACAGAAGATGAATCTTCCCAAACATATGTATATGCAGGCTCTCTTCCACCGTGAGCAAATACTTGAGCAGTCGCGTTTGCGCTATCAAAACATGAAATGGTAGTAACATGAAAACTATCAATATACAAAGAGGAATCAAGAACTGTAACTGTATCTCTTACAATACAATTGTTTCCATCTGTAACTTGCACTTCATAATCTCCAGGGCAAAGTCCTACGAACATACTATCTGTTAAAATTGGTCCGCTGAAGTAGTTGACAGAGGTATTAATTTTATTTATATAATATTTATAAACCGCATTATTTGCTATTGATGAAGTATCTAAAACACCTCCAATTGGGGAACTAGGTAGCCAAACTTGACCATTACATTTTCCAGGATTAGTACAATATACAGCGGAACTTAAAGGTGTATCATAAGAAATAACCTCTGGCTCTAGTATTTCAATCGTATCAGATCTAACTACACATCCTTTATATTTTGAATGTGAAATAGCCTGCACTCCGTAGATTCCTTTGTAAAGTTCATTAAAATATACAAAACTATCTACACTACTTGATAAATCAGTTGATATTAAATTTGGGTTTAATGTATCATTATACAACCACAACTGATAATCATAACACACATTTGGATATAAAACTTTTACTGTTGCATTTATTGAGTCATAACATAACATATTTGTAAACGATAATTGCATATCAAGTTGAGAGGATAAACTAGAATCGATACCTATATCAATTTTAGAAGTATAGGTATCTTCACACCCAATTATTGGATCATAAAGATGAATTAAATAATATCCTCTTGTTAAATTTACAAAATGTGTACTATCCTGAACATTTACAAATGTATCAATAAATGATTGTGATGGCCATGCATTTAAACCGTTCATATAAGGGTAAATTCCATTAATTGTATCAATTGCTATAACAGTTGTATCAAATGATATTGTGTAACTTAAAGCAGTAGCATCACCAATATCAACTATTGCATCTACTGACCCATCAAAACCACAACAAGTTTCTTTTGTTATATCAACGCCTGTAATTCTAGGCTGAGTAACTTCAGGTAAATAAAATGAAATCGTATCATGACATTCGTCAGATTTTATAGCGAAGTAGTACTGTCCAGATGTTAAGTTATTAAAGGTAACCACATATGAAGAATCAGTTTTTACAGAAATATTTGTATCATACTGTACAGGGTTAGTATTTGGTATAGGAGTTAAATACCAAGCATAAGTACTTGTATCATTTGGCGTTACAGTAGTATCAATCACTACAACTTCAAAGAGATTTTTATTACTATCTAATATGCAATAATCATATGGAAACTCGCTAAAATATGGGTGTAAAGTATCCATTGTTATTCTTACCCATCCATCATATCCGTTACATGTTTCTTTTTGAAACTCTATTTTAAGAGTATCTAAATTATTTATCTCTTCAACTTCAATATTATCAAATGATTCACATCCTAATGAATCAATCATAGAAATAGTATAAATATCATTAATAAGATTGTCAAATACAATAGTAGTTGCATTAGTTGTTATAGAATCAATGTAACCATTATTGACACCATCAATAACGTACTTCACTGGAAGGTTGGTTATAGAATCAAGATTTATAATAATTTTTCCAGTTGTTCCATTTGTATTTGGATCACATATACTATCAGCAATAGAAACTAAACTATTTACATTAAACTCATATTCAATAATGCTATGATATATTCTAAAATTACTATTGATTATACATGAATTCAAATTAGAACCATAGTATAAACGTATTTCCATAGAATCTTGCGCTGGGTAAAATTGGGTAGATGTATCATTTATCGAAACTCCTGAGGGAACAACATTTGGATTATATACATCATAATAATAATCAACTAATGAGCCTGGAGGTAAATTAACATTTAATTTTATTTGTGACGAGTCATTATTACAAATAATATTGGTATTATTTGGAACAGAATTTAAAGTTGTTACAGAAATTATTTCTGGCTCTTGAACCTGCAATGGAATTAAAACACTAGCACAACCCGATGTTGAATCTATTAACTGAACACTATATACTGATGATGCTAATGAATCAAAAACTAAGGTGTCTGTCAAAGGGTTTGTTATAGTACCTGAATCTAATAATGTTAAAGTCGAATCAAATAAAGAATAAAGATTAAATCCATATAAAGAATAAATATGTATTTCACCTTCATTTCTTCCAGGACAAATATTATTTATCACCGAATCTACTGGTTGACATGGAGGATTAAATTCAATAGTATCTTGATATGAAAATGTGGTGTTATTGCCACATAGCCCATTATCTACTACACTAAGAAAATAAACTCCAGTATCTAAACCATTAATTGTATTGGTGGTATTATTTGGTATGTTGCTAGTAGTTGACGGAAGTGTATCTCCGTTTAAATCTGTCCAAGTAACTGAATAACCAACAAAATTAAATGGTGTTACTGACGTATTCCAAGGATAACCACCATCTAAAATATTAACTGAAAAACCACCATTAGAAAAGCCTATGGTTGCATTTAATTTATTCACAATTACGTTATTGGTAGTTGGAGTTTGATATGGCTCACCTTGCCTATCAATTGTTATAATTTCATAATTATTTGGATAAGCACAAGATGAATCAATTGCATACGGGTCAGAAACAAACACATAATAAACTTTGTTGTTTGCCGGATCATTACGATATTTTAAATTTTCAAAAGTATAATCTGATGATGCTATAAGAGTATCTTGATAATAAGGAGATGGGAATCCTATATTTGGAACACCATTTATAAAAGGTGGAACGGTATCAAGAGCATACAGTAAAGAATCTTGACTTCCAAAAGCTCCAGTAATTGTTATTTCACCATCTACTTGACCAAAACAACTTACTGCATTAGAATCTATAATCCCTCTAGAACATGGAGGAGGAGATAAAGCTATAGTATCGCTTTGTATACATCCGTTTGCATCAGTGACTGATATA
Source organism: Flavobacteriales bacterium (assembly GCA_002697505.1). Taxonomy (GTDB): domain Bacteria; phylum Bacteroidota; class Bacteroidia; order Flavobacteriales; family BACL11. The sequence continues at coordinate 7,328 of NZWA01000072.1, forward strand.
ATATAACTACCACCATCTAACCCACTAATATCTTCACTACTGGAAGTAAAACCATTTGAACTTTGCCATGAAAAAATATAATTTGGAGTTCCTCCAGAAACAGTTATATCAATAGATCCATCAAAGCTACTATTAGTTGATGGATTAATTGACGATATAACTTGAGTAACTAAAGGGTCAGGATCGTTGATACTAAAAAATATTTGATCTATCAACAAACCATTAGTATCTAATAAATCAACTCTATAATCTGTAGAATCCATACCAGTAAACTGAAAAGAATTATTAGACCCTGAAGAGGTTCCTGCAAGAGAGAATAATCCAAAAATTGGATTTAATCTGTATAATTCAACCTCAACGAAAGTAACTGGATTAGTTTGGTTTAGAAAAACCTCAATAAATCCATCAGCTGATTCATCGCACAATGCATCATTTAAAGAAGATAATGTAGCTGCATTATCAATGCTTACAGAAGAAGGTCCAGAAACTGTTATTGTTCCAATCATTCCCATTCCTACGTGAGGATCACAATGATAAGAGTAAGTTCCCGAAGAGGTAAAAACATGAGCAAAACTCCATGATCCAGATGGATTTCCAACTGTTGTACTCCAAGTAGGCATATCATACCCAAAACTTACAGGATTTGATGGAAATGCAATTTGAGTTCCATTAACATTATGAAAACCACCTATATTATTCCAGATTACTGTATCCCCTACTTGTACTGCTGGCAAATTTGATGGAACATAAACATCATTAATTCCACCTACATCTACAATCCATGTATTTTGAGCAGATAAATTAAGTGAAGAAACCAAGAAAATATATATAAAAAATTGTAAAAGTCTTTTCATGCAAAATTCATTTTCTTAAACTTTGTTTTAGTTATGAGTATTATCTCTAGTCTGCAAACATACAAAAAATTTATCAACACCTACTATATATATACCTATTAAAATGTACATTTGAAGACTCATTTTTTAAACATGAAAAATTATCTACAAGAACTTAATTCTGAGCAACAAAAAGCAGTTCTACACATTGACGGACCTTTAATTGTTATCGCTGGAGCTGGATCTGGAAAAACTAGAGTTATTACATGTAGGATAGCAAATATGCTAAACAACAAAATCAGCGCATACAATATCTTAGCATTAACATTTACAAATAAAGCAGCTAAAGAAATGAGAAATAGAATCGATCAAATTACTCAGCCCTACAAAGCAGCGAGTCTTTGGATGGGTACTTTTCATTCCATGTTTGCAAAAATTTTACGAATTGAATCTAATAGATTTAATTATCCATCAAACTTTACTATATATGATACAGAAGATTCAAAAAGCCTCGTAAAAAGTATCATCAAAGAATTAGAACTTGACAAAGAAATCTATAAACCAAACGTTGTAAGAAATAGAATTTCCTCTTTAAAAAATCATTTTATAAAATCCAAAGATTATAATCAAAGACCTGAACTCACTCAAACTGACAAAATTGCAAAAAGAGATGATTTTGGAAGAATCTATCAAATTTACGAAAAAAGATGTCAAAAATCTTCTGCTTTAGATTTTGACGATTTACTTTTAAAAACATATGAGCTATTTGAAGAAAACCCAGATATTCTTTTGAAATACCAAGAAAAATTTAAATATATTTTAATTGATGAGTATCAAGATACCAACTTTGTCCAATACTTGATCATCAAAAAACTTGCAGCCCTTTATGAAAACATATGTGTTGTTGGAGATGATGCTCAAAGCATATATAGCTTTAGAGGTGCAAATATTCAAAACATACTAAATTTTAAAACTGATTACCCAGACTTTAAAGAATATAAACTAGAGCAAAATTATAGATCAACTGCTAATATCGTTAATGCTGCCAATAGCGTTATTAAAAATAATGAAAAACAAATCTATAAAGAAGTCTGGACGAAAAATGAAAATGGCGAAAAAATCATTATTATAAAGACAAACTCTGATAGTGAAGAAGGAAGATTAGTTGCAAACACAATTGATGAAATTAAAACAAAAATTCAAACAGATAACTCTGATTTCGCGATATTGTACAGAACAAATGCACAATCGAGAGCAATAGAAGAATCGCTTAGAAGAAAAAATATAAATTATAAAATATACGGAGGCCTCTCATTTTATCAAAGAAAAGAAATTAAAGACCTTCTTGCATATTTTAGATTAACCGTAAATATAAATGACGAAGAATCATTAAAAAGAATTATCAACTATCCTTCAAGAGGAATCGGTACAACAACAATTCAAAAATTAAATTTAGCGGCAAATAAATATGATGTAAGCATTTGGGAAACACTATCAAACATTGATAAATACGAAATTAAAATAAATAAGGGGACTAGAGAAAAACTTTCTAACTTTCAAATTTTAATTAATAATTTTATTAATAACTCGAAAACAAAAGATGCATATGAAGTCGCGGAAGACATAACAAAGAGCACCGGTATTTATGGACTATTGAACAACGATAAAAGTCCTGAGGGAATTACAAGGTTTGAAAATATTCAAGAACTATTAAACGCAATTAAGAACTTCACTAATAGTTCGGGAAATAACTTGAATTTATTGTCTGATTTTATTGAAGATGTTGCTTTATTAACAGACCAAGATCAGGAAAATGAAGAGGATTTCAATAAAGTAACACTAATGACAATTCACGCCGCAAAAGGCTTAGAATTTAAATATGTCTTTGTTGTTGGAATGGAAGAAAATCTATTTCCTTCCATATTAAGTAATGAATCACAAGAATCTTTAGAGGAAGAGAGAAGATTATTCTATGTGGCAATTACTAGAGCAGAAAAAAGATTATTTCTTTCTTACGCAAATACACGATTTAAATGGGGACAGTACATAGACACTGATCCAAGTAGATTCTTATTAGAAATTGATGAAAGATTTACGGAAAAAAAAGAAACAGAGGCAAAAAACCACTACAAAATATTTCCTAAACGAAAAACAACATTTCAACCAAAACAAAAGAAAATAAATAGTAGATTAAAAAAAATAAATTTATCAAAATTAGAAGTTAGTGGAAAACAAGTTTTTGATTTAAATGTTGGCACGAAAGTTAAACATTCAATATTCGGCATTGGAAAAGTCATGAAAATTGATGGAGAAAATCAAAATCAAAAAGCTATTATTTTTTTTAATGATCATGGGCAAAAACAATTACTGTTAAAATTTGCCAAACTTGAAATTATTAAATAATATTTCACACAAAATAAAATATTAGCTAATAATATATTTTCCTTAAAAATATTATTTATTACAACTAAATACATTTTACTATATTTTACTCTTTTTTACACTTTTTTGCTATTTTTTACTATTTTTTACTATTTTTTACTATTTTTTTGCATAAAATTTAAATTTCATTTATAATATGCAAAATCAAATAAAACAATAAAAAAACTAAAGAAAAATGAAAGAAAAATGAAAGAAAATGAAAAAAAATGAAAAAAAATGAAGGAAAATGAAGGAAAATAAAGGAAAATTGAAGGAAAATTGAAGGAAAATATTTTGTGAAAAATTATGTCAACAAATCAAAATATTTTCTACAATTGACTTCATCTATTTGCAATTGTTTTTTTAACAATAAATAATTTTCAAATTTTATCTCATCACGTAATCTACCAAAGAAATAAACTTTAATTTTCCGATCATAGATATTTGAATCAAAATTAAATATATGAACTTCCGTTTTGTAAGAATCATTAGCAATATTTAACATACCAAAATAATTTACATCATTATAAATAATAGAGACGTAATAAACACCAGGTTTCGGCAATATTTTAAATTTGTTTATCTTTAAATTAGCAGTTGGAAATCCAATCTCACGACCCAGTTGATTTCCCTTTTCTACCTGACCAATTATAAAAAATTTTGAACCCAACAAATTATTAGCAAGAGTAATATTACCTGCTGAAATTGCATTTCTAATTTTTGTTGAACTAATTTTTACATTTTCTTTTTCAAAAGCCTCAACTCTATGAATATAAAAATTATACACTTCAGCTAGATCAAGAAGTTCTTCAAAAGATCCTTCTCTATTTTTTCCAAATTGATGGTCATGACCAACAACTAAATGTTCAATATTCAACTTTTTAACTAAAATATTCTTTACAAAATCAGTTGATGTCATTCTTGAAAACTCCCTTGTAAACTCATGAATAATTAAATGTTGTACATCTAGCTGCTTTATTTTTTCAATTTTTTCTTCATCAGTATTTATTAGCTTTAAATTTTGATTATGTGGAAAAAGAACGTGTCTTGGATGAGGACTGAATGTTAACAAAACTATTTCTAATGAATTTTTATCAGCTAACTTATTTAACTTATCAAAAATAGATTTATGTCCAAGATGAACACCATCAAAAGTACCTACAGTAACAATTGTTTTAATATTGGAATCAAAATCTGATATTTTGTTATATTTTTTCAAAAAATAAAAAAATTATTTTGTTAAAAAAGTGTTCAAAAATAACAATAAATTTTATTCAGTTATTTTAAGTTCAAAACAATTAAAAAATAGTAAGTTTGTATTCAAAATAAAAAACAAATTTCTCAAAATAAAAAACACAAAATGGCAGAAAAAAACGGAAAAGTATCACAAGTAATAGGTCCTGTAATTGATGTTACATTTGAAAACAATGAAAATGGACTCCCAAACATTTATGATTCACTAGAAATTAAAAGAACTGATGGGAGCACATTAGTTTTAGAATGTCAACAACATATTGGTGAAGATACAGTACGAGCAATATCAATGGAAACAACTGATGGTGTTAGTAGAGGAACTGAAGTTGTTGCAACTGGAGCACCAATTAAAATGCCAACTGGAGAAAATATTAAAGGAAGAGTTTTTAATGTAGTTGGCGATGCTATTGATGGAATGGAAAATCTTGATAGAACTGATGGATTACCAATTCACAGAGAAGCACCAAAGTTTGAAGATTTATCTACTTCAACTGAAGTGCTTTTTACTGGAATAAAAGTAATTGATTTAATTGAGCCTTATGCTAAAGGAGGTAAAATAGGACTCTTTGGTGGTGCTGGTGTAGGAAAAACAGTATTGATTCAAGAACTTATTAATAATATTGCTAAGGGCCATGGTGGATTATCAGTATTTGCTGGTGTTGGAGAAAGAACTAGAGAAGGAAATGATTTATTAAGAGAAATGTTAGAGTCTGGCATTATTAATTACGGATCAGAATTCAATCATTCTATGGAAGAAGGAGGATGGGATTTATCAAAAATTGATAAAGGTAAGCTAGGAGAATCTAAAGCTACTTTTGTATTTGGACAAATGAATGAACCTCCAGGAGCAAGAGCAAGAGTTGCTCTCTCTGGACTAACAATAGCTGAGTATTTTAGAGATGGAGACGGAAAAGGTAAAGGAAAAGACGTATTATTTTTCGTTGACAATATATTTAGGTTNACACAAGCTGGATCTGANGTTTCAGCTCTTNTNGGAAGAATGCCATCAGCTGTAGGATATCAACCAACATTAGCAACTGAAATGGGGGCTATGCAAGAAAGAATTACATCTACCAAAAATGGATCAATNACATCAGTNCAAGCAGTATATGTNCCNGCTGATGATTTAACTGACCCCGCTCCTGCTACAACATTTGCACATTTAGATGCAACAACTGTATTNTCTAGAAAAATTGCTGAACTTGGTATTTACCCNGCTGTTGATCCACTAGATTCAACATCAAGAATTCTTACNGAAGAAATTGTTGGNGAAGAACATTATAGTTGTGCTCAAAGAGTAAAAGANTTACTTCAAAGATACAAAGAACTACAGGATATAATTGCTATNCTTGGTATGGACGAACTTTCCGANGANGATAAATTAGCTGTACATAGAGCTAGAAGAGTACAAAGGTTCTTATCNCAACCATTTCATGTTGCNGAACAATTCACTGGANTNCAAGGNGTNNTAGTTGATATTCAAGATACAATNAAAGGTTTNAATATGATNATGAACGGNGATGTAGANCAATANCCTGAAGCNGCTTTNAATCTAGTTGGAACAATTGAAGAAGCNATTGAAAAAGGTGAAAAAATGATTGCAGAAGCTAAATCATAACTATGANNCTAGAAATAATTACACCTGAAAAAGAATTGTATAANGGAACNGTTNCNTCTGTTAAGGTTCCTGGAAGNGCTGGNGAGTTNGAANTATTAAATAATCACGCATCAATTGTATCATCACTNATAAANGGAAANATTAGAGTTNTTAATGATAANCAAGAAGAACTTAACTTTAATATNAAATCNGGAGTAATTGAAATGCAAAAAAACAAAATTGTTATACTTGCTGAATAAGATTTATTTAAAGNGTTAAATCCTATTTGNTCTTAATGAAATATTTTTTTATTCTATTTCTATTNNCTCTTTNNAGNTGNAAAACTGAAGAGAANAANTTTCTNTTAAAANAAGGNGATATACTTTTTCAAGATCTAGANTCTTCTCCATTATGTGATGCCATTGAACTTGTAACAANAGGATNTGANAACCNNAACTTTTCACACATNGGANTNGTAGTANANACTGGNGANCTANANAAAATNAAAGATCCNAANTATAATTATAATAATNATGTTAGAATATTAGAAGCTATTCCNGATAAAGTAGTTACAACAANATTAGATAGTTTTATNAATAGGTCTGTTGACAAAAATAANAATCCAAAAGTANTTGTNGGAAGATTAAAACCANAGTATTCNAATTNAATTGATGANGCTATANTTTTTTTAAAAAGCAAACTTGGTGTNNCTTATGATGATCTTTTTTTATTAAATAATNACTCATANTACTGCTCTGAACTAATTTANGAAGCATTTAAAAAAGATGAANTTTTTGATGTTTTTCCNATGACATTTTTACATCCAAANGACAATGACACTTTANAAATNTGGAAAGAATATTANAAGAAATTNGAAAGTGAAATACCTCAAAATNAGCTTGGNACTAATCCNGGTAAAATNTCCCTATCAAGCAAANTAGATATTATCNATTTTTNTGGAGAACCATCAAAATCAAAGTAAATTTACTGTTTATTTTTAGTATCAATGATAATNGTTACAGGACCATCATTTACAAGTTTAATTTGCATATCTGCACCAAATTTTCCAGAAAATACTTTCTTTTGCAAAATATTTGCAAGTTCTAACTTAAACATTTTATAAANANAATTTGCTTTTTCTGGNGNCGCAGCTTCTACATATGAAGGTCTATTACCTTTTTTTGTTTTTGCGTGTAAGGTAAATTGACTNACAACCATTATATCGCCATNAANATCTNTAANTGANAGATTCATTTTACCATAATNATCTGAAAATATTCTTAANGANGAAATTTTATTACACAACCAAATAACATCATTATCCGTATCATCTTTTTGAATTCCTAAGAAAATAAGTAAGCCGATCTTTATTTGACACNTTANATTNCCTTGAANTGAAACNGANGCNGATTTTACTCTTTGAATCACTACTCGCATAAGCTGAANTTAATTTCTATATTTATCTTNTTNNNCATCTATTAGTTTCAAATAATTATTATATCGATCTAAATCAATTTTTCCATCACTGACTGCCTTCTTAACTTCACAGCTAGGCTCATCNTTATGTAGACAATTATAAAATTTNCAATTTTTACTATAATTTAAAAACTCAAAAAATGCGCTTTTCATCTGCTCTACACTTATATCNATTAATCCAAATCCTCTTATTCCAGGTGTATCAATTACTGATCCACCACAATCTAAATCAAAAATTTCCGAGTGTGTTGTAGTATGCTGNCCCTGATTATGTGATGTTGAAATTGGTTTGGTATTTATATTTAAAGTCGGTTGAATTCTATTTATTAGTGTAGATTTACCAACACCTGAATGACCTGAAATCATATTTAATTTANTTTTCATTACATTTTTTAACTTAGACAAATCATCATTTAAACATGAAATACAAAAAACCTCATATCCAATTTTTTGATAAACATTCTTTAGATAATTTTGCTTCTNTANAAGTTTTTGNCTTAACAAATCTTGCTTATTAAAAATTAAAATCACATNTACATTNTTAGNATANGCAGAAACTAAAAATCTATCAATAAAAGATCTTGTAGTTACTGGNTCATCAAGNGTAACAATCAATAAAGCCTGATCAATATTNGCNGCTAAGACATGNGTTCTTTTTGATAAATTAACTGATTTTCTGACAATCTTATTTTTTCNCGGTAATAATTTTACAATCATTATTTCTTTAAGATCAAATGAAANTTCAACATAGTCTCCCACTACTATNGGATTTGTACTTCTAATATTTTTAATTTTAAAATTTCCTTTTAGTCGACAACTATATGTTTTTCCTAACTTATTTTTAACTAGATATTTATCACCTATTGTTTTAATAACTTGACCATTCATATTTGCAAATATACAATTGTGATAACTATGATTTATNAATTTATAAAGACAAAAAAATAAAATGAAAANTANAATATNTCTTTATATATTTGTAAAATGTCTATAATTATAAAAAACTTATCAAAAANATATAACCAACAAAAAGCTCTTGATGGTATTTCTTTAAANATAAAAAAAGGAGAAATTGTTGGTTTGCTTGGTCCAAACGGAGCAGGNAAATCAACTTTAATGAAAATCATCACATGCTATGTTGAACCAACTTCGGGTGAAGTTATTATAAATAATAAAAATATCAACGAAGACCACAAAAAAATTAAATCTGAAATCGGNTATCTATCTGAAAATAATCCTTTGTATACATATATGTACGTAANAGAATATTTAGAATTTTCAGCTAAAATGCATAATGTTTCTAATATAAAANAGAAAATTGATGAAGTAATATTAAAGACTCATATAACNAACGAAAAANATAAAAAAATAATTGAATTATCAAAGGGCTACAAACAACGAGTTGGGTTAGCAGCAGCTCTTATTCATGATCCTAAAATACTTATTTTAGATGAACCAACAACTGGNCTAGACCCTAACCAGCTAGGTGATATTAGAAAATTAATTAAANAGATTGGAATAAATAAAACTGTGTTATTCTCTACTCATATACTTAATGAAGTAGAAAAAATTTGTGACAGAGTTATTGTGATAAATAAAGGAAATATAATAGAAGATAAACCCATAAAATATTTCCAAACTAATAACATAACGTTAGAAAANCATTTTCAAAAAATTACTACATAATCAAAATGATAAACACTTTTTATTAAATTTGCAAACGAACGTGGAAAAATTTGGCCTATTGCAACCACTAAAAAAAATGCTAAAAAAGCATTTCCAATTACAATTTGCCAAATAACATANTAATTATTAAATAAATAAAATGTCATATTATTTTACATCAGAATCTGTTTCAGAGGGTCATCCTGATAAAGTAGCAGATCAAATATCAGATGCTCTTTTAGATAATTTTTTAGCTCAAGATCCAAACTCAAAAGTCGCATGTGAAACACTCGTTACAACTGGTTTAACTATNTTAAGCGGAGAAGTAAAAACNAACAGCTATGTTGATGTTCAAAAAGTAGCAAGAGAGGTCATTAGNAAAATTGGTTACACNAAATCAGAGTACCAGTTTGATGCTGATAGTTGTGGTGTAATTTCTGCNATCCATGAACAATCTGCTGATATTAGACAAGGAGTAANTGAAGGAGAAGGNCTGAATAAAGAACAAGGTGCTGGAGATCAAGGAATGATGTTNGGATACGCNACAAATGAAACAAAAAATCTAATGCCACTTGCTTTAGATATATCACATAAAATACTAATCGAGTTAGCAGCTATTAGAAAAGAAGGAAAANAGATGAAATATCTTCGTCCAGATTCAAAATCACAGGTAACNCTTGAATATGATAATGATCATTCTCCAAAAAAAATTACAGACATTGTTGTGTCAACTCAACATGATGATTTTGATGATGAAAAATCAATGCAAATTAAAATAGAANAAGATGTTAAANGTATTCTAATGCCAAGAGTTTTGGATTCACTANCNTCTNAAAATAAAAAATTATTTGGAGGNGAAAAATATCATGTTAACCCAACTGGAAAATTTGTTATAGGAGGTCCNCATGGNGACACAGGTTTAACTGGNAGAAAAATTATTGTTGACACTTATGGAGGAAAAGGAGCTCANGGAGGAGGNGCATTTTCTGGTAAAGATCCATCAAAAGTTGATAGATCAGCCGCATACGCTACAAGGCATATTGCAAAAAATCTTGTTGCAGCTGGACTATGTGAAAGAATACTTGTACAAGTAAGTTATGCTATTGGAATTGCTGAACCAATGGGNATNTTCGTTGATACTTATGGAACNANTAAAAAAAATATNTCTGATGGAGATATTGCACGNATCATTGAAAANATGNCTTGCTTTAATTTAAAACCTGCTTCAATTATTAAACGTTTAAAACTAACTCAACCTATGTATTCCGAAACAGCAGCATATGGACANATGGGTAGAAATTCAGTTAAAAAAACNGTTNCTTTTAATGTTAANGGTGCCAAAAAAAATATTGANATCGAAACATTTACATGGGANAAATTAGACTGTATAGATGAAGTNAAATTAGCATTTAATCTGTGAAAAAACTGTGTTTTTNTTTATTTATATTTTTAAACTACCCATTATTTTCTCAAANAGAATTAAAATATGATGTAGGTAANAAAAACTTACCTAAATGGGTTNATTTAATGTATTCAAAAGAGCCNAAAATTGCTGAGACAATTAAAGAATANAATTTATANNATAAAAAAANTAAAGTNCAAAAAAATAAACACACTCANTACTATAAAAGATGGTTAAGAAATATNAGNAGATATTCAAATGCACCTGTAANTTCCAAGATTAGCAANAGTAGTAATCAGTGGGAGTGTGTAGGACCATGGGATTTTGATCAATTTGCGGAAAGCAGAAGTTATGCTCCTGGAGCNTCTCATATTTANACTNTTGAACAATCTATAAGTAATCCCAATATTTTATATGCTGGAACTGCAACTGCTGGAGCATGGAAATCATATGANAAAGGNGANAATTGGGANCTAATCACATCTGAAATTTCTTTAAATAGTGTTTATGCCATTGAAATTGATTTTANAAATCCAGACATNATTTANATAAGTGGTAATGANAAATTATATAAATCTACAAATAGTGGTACTTCTTGGAGTANAATTGGGAACACGAGTTTCACAAANTTATCACATTCAATTAAAGATATTAAATTGAATCCAGATAATAATCAAATTTTATATGTTGCNTCTAATCAAGGTCTNTTTAAATCAATTGATGGNGGAAATAATTTTTNAAATATATCNNCTGGAAAATTTCAAGAAATAGAATTTCATCCATTTTCNACAGATACTATGTANTTTATAGAAAATAGCGGTGATAGTNCAATTTTTTATNGATCTNTTAANGGAGGNAATAANATAGTANCATTTTCAAATGGATGGCCAAGCCCTAATNCTGGAGAAGAACAAAAACGAACAGAAATNGCAGTTAGCCCTGCTGANCCAAANAAAGTAGTTGCTCTNGCNACTGGNAGTGCTAATGGCGGTAGTGGTCTATATGGAATATACATTAGNTATAATTGTGGTGAAAGCTGGNCTTTCCAATGCTGCGGACCACAACCNGCNGGTCCNGCCAGNATAAATAATATAAATNTAATGGGATGGCAACCTGATGGATCAGANGATGGAGGTCAATATTATTATGACCTTGCTCTNGCAGTAAATCCANTTAATGCCGACATNATTCACGTAGGTGGTGTAAATCACTGGATATCAATAGACAATGGACTTACATTTTCTTGTCCTGCAAAATGGAGTGAACCTCATAAAAAAGNATATGTTCACGCAGATATTCATGATATAAATTATTTTGATAATGATTTGTGGTTTGCATCNGATGGAGGAATATTCTATTCAAATAATTCAGGAGATAGTATCTATAAAAAAATGAAAGGAATATCAGGAACTGATTTTTGGGGATTTGGNGTAGGATTTAAAGATAAAAATATTATGCTTGGNGGTACATANCATAACGGAACATTACTAAAAGATGGAANTACATATANCAANGATTGGTTATCAACTGATGGAGGAGATAATNTTAGNGGNTTTGTAAATTTTGGTAATCCAAGAATTGCTTATAGTGACTATGGTGGTAAAATTTTATCTGGAAACAGGAATCAACCAATAACAAACTTTANCATAGATAAACTTCCTAATGCTTCNTANATTGTTGGGGAATCCTCAAATATTGAATTTGACCCNCGTTGCNCCANCTGGTTTTTNACAGGAAAAGATAGTATANTATGGTACACAAATAATAATGGCGGAAATTTTNNNCCAATTTACCATTTTAACGATAAAATAACNTCTATTGANGTTGCATGGAGTAATCCAAATGTTATTTATGTATCTACTTGGCCGTCATGGTGGGGAACAAAAAAAATATGGAGAAGTGGAGATAGAGGTAATACATGGTCAGATATTACTCCTGCAAATATNAATGGNCANGATTGGATACCATACGANATCACAGTAAGTAGTCAAGATGAAAATANAATTTGGATTGCANGATGCTCTATGTATGGTGGTGTTCAAGATGCACAAGGNTATGAAGTATTTAAATCAGTAGATGGNGGNCAAAATTGGATCAATATTACAACATCAACTCTNGANAATATAAATGCTACAAATATTGTACATCAAAGAGGTAGTNNTGGTGGTGTATACTTGGGTACTCGAAATACTGTNTACTACAAAAANAATAATATGCAAGATTGGGAAATTTATAANAACAATTTACCTAAGAGNACATTTTCNACTCAATTAGTTCCAAACTACAGAGAAGGTTTACTGTTAAATGGAACAAATAGATCTGCATATGAAATTAATTTTTACGAAGACTCTCCTCCTTCAGCACAAATCGCAGCAAANAAATTAAATATTAATTGCTTAAATGATACTGTACNGTTTATTGATCACTCNGCGGTAAGAAAAAATAGTGCAAGCTGGCAATGGAGTTTTATTGGNGGNANTCCAANTAGTTCTAATTTGGAAGATCCTATAGTCGTTTATTCATCACCAGGAAATTATGATGTTAGTTTAACTGTTACAGATATNTTTGGTACTTCTACACAATATTATTCNAACTTTATCAAATATTCGGATACTATATTTTCTATATCAAATAANANTTCATTATATGAAGGCTTTGATTCNGGTAACTTTCCACCTAATTTATGGTCNACTCCANNNGCNNCCTTTTCATGGACAAGCATAAATGTAGATTCTGGNTACAANTGCCTTCCAACAACAACTGCTTTTGTTAATCATTATTCAATAAACCAAAGAGGAAAGGANGCTTACTTATTAACGAANAAAATTAGTCTAAATGGNAGTANTGGAGCTCAAAANTGGCTAATATATGATTNTGCTTATTCAGGATATTCTAGTTCTTATAATGACGGTNTAAGAATCGATGTGTCTTTAGATTGTGGNAATACTTGGGATTCTATTTATGGNGCAATAGGACAAGATTTACAAACCACTAACTATGTTACTGGACCATGGANTCCAACATGTGGTAGNTGGTTAAGAGATAGTATTGATNTATCTAGCTTAGGTTTAAATGGTGATACAATNATATTCAGATTTGCAGCAATTAATGATTATGGAAATAAATTTTATTTAGATAATATAAATATTAATGGNCAAAGCTTACTAAATATTGATGANCAAGCAAATTNTAATANAGTTATTTTNCCAAANCCNAACAANGGGAATTTTAAAATAAGAACAAACTTAAATAATTATGAAGTTAAAATATCTACTTCCTTAGGTAAAAGTATATATTTCAAGGCAACTAATGAGGGTAATCAAAAAATAGATTTATCAAAATATCCAAAAGGCATTTATATTTTAGAAGTAAACTCGAGTGGAAATAAAGAACAAAAAAAATTAATTATTCAGTAGTTAAATATGAATAACTTCATCATATGCATCTGCAACTGCTTCCATAACAGCTTCACTCATTGTAGGATGAGGATGAACAGATTTTAATATTTCATGCCCTGTTGTTTCTAATTTTCTAGCAACAACAGCCTCAGCAATCATCTCAGTAACATTATATCCAATCATATGACAACCTAACCATTCACCATATTTAGCATCAAAAATAACTTTAACAAAACCATCCTTATGTCCTGCGGCAGAAGCTTTTCCAGATGCCGTAAAAGGAAATTTTCCTGTTTTAACTTCATAACCAGCCTCTTTTGCTTGTTCTTCAGTGTAACCTACTGACGCAATTTCGGGATTACAATAAGTGCAACCAGGAATATTTTTATAATCAATCTTTTCAGGATTATGACCTGCTATCTTTTCAACACATATTATTCCTTCTGCGGAAGCAACATGTGCTAGAGCTTGTGTGGAGAGAACGTCTCCAATTGCATAATAACCGTTAACATTTGTATTATAAAAGTCATCAACTAAAATCTTTCCATTTTCTGTTTTTATACCTACATCTTCAAGACCAATACCTTCAATATTTGCAGTAATACCTACTGCTGAAAGTACAACATCACATTCAATTATTTCACTTCCTTTAGAGGTTTTAATTGATACTTTACAACCATCTCCTTTAGTGTCAACTTTTTCAACAGAAGAGTTAGTTAAAATATTTATTCCTGACTTTTTAAATGTCCTTTGGAGCTGCTTAGAAATATCTTTATCTTCTAAAGGAACGATATTAGGCAAATACTCAACTATTGTAACATCAACTCCCATAGCATTATAAAAATATGCAAATTCCACCCCAATTGCACCAGAGCCAATGACAACCATTTTTTTTGGTGCTTTTTTTAGCACTAAAGCATCTCTATAACCTAATATTTTCTTACCATCTTGAGGTATGTTAGGTAAAACTCGAGATCTTGCACCTGTAGCTATAATAATGTGTTTTGCTGAATAGTCTGTAGTTTTTGCATCAGAAGTAACAGAAACTATATTTTCTTTTTTTAACTTCCCAAAACCACTAATAACATCTATTTTATTTTTTTTCATCAAATATGCTATTCCATTACTCATACCATCAGCTACATCCCTACTCCTTTTAATAACAGCAGGAAAATCTGACTGTACACCGTCAACTTTAATACCAAAATCTTCTGCATGATTTATATAATCAAACACTTGAGCTGATTTTAACAGAGCTTTAGTTGGAATACATCCCCAATTTAAACATACTCCACCTAAACTTTCTTTTTCTATAATTGCTGTTTTAAAGCCTAATTGAGAAGCACGAATCGCGGTGACATAACCACCGGGGCCACTTCCAAGTACAATAATGTCGTAATTCATTTTTTAAAATTTTTATTATGCAATATTATGCAGAAATCCATTGTATTGCAAGCTAAAATGAAAAAATTAGCTTTTAAAAAAATAAACTTTATAACTATTAGAAATTTGTATTTTAGCAAATGAACATATTTGGATGATAAACTACTACATTTCATACGAAAAGCCCCACAGGCACTATGTTAATTTTAAATTAATAATTGACACAAAAAATGAAAAAAAAATTCAGTTCCAACTAGCTGCATGGAGACCGGGAAGATACGAATTAGGAAATTTTTCTCAAAATATTAGTAATTGGAGGGCAGCAAATGAAAATAGTGAGCTTTTAAATTTTAAAAAAATCACAAAAGACTTATGGCAAGTAGAGACGGAATCATCGAAAAAGATCATAATAACATATTCTTTTTACGCTAACCAACTTGATGCCGGGTCTTGTTATTTAGACGAATATCAACTTTATTTAAACCCTGTTCATTGTATTTTTTATGTTGTGGGTCGCGAAAATGAAATGTTTAATATAAATCTTGATTTACCAAAAGATTATCAAATAGCCACTTCTCTAAAAAAAAATAAGAATTTATTAATAGCAAATAACTATGATGAATTAGCAGAATCTCCATTTATTTGTTCTAATTCTCTTCAACACAACAAATATAGTATTAATAATATAGATTTTCATCTTTGGTTTCAAGGAAAATGCAAAATAGATTGGGAAAAAATAAAAAAAGATTTTTACTTATTTACAAAGACTCAAATCGAACATTTTAATGGTTTTCCAGTAGACGAATATCATTTTCTATTTCAGATTACTCCATATAGAAGTTATCATGGGGTTGAACATACAAAAAATACAGTTCTATTATTGGGTCCAAGTGATAAAATCATGAGTGAAAAGTATGAAGATTTACTTGGTGTTTGTTCTCATGAACTTTATCACACTTGGAACATAAAAGCAATAAGACCAAAAGAGATGTTTCCATATGATTATACAAAAGAAAATTATTTTAGAACTGGTTTTGTAGCCGAAGGAGTAACAACATACATGGGTGATTTGATGCTATATAAATCAGCAGTTTTTAATTGGAAAGAATTTGTCAAAACACAAAATCAAAACCTGGAAAGACACCTCATGAACTATGGAAGGTTTAATCTTTCGGTTGCAGATAGCGGCTTTGATAGTTGGTTAGATGGATATAAATTAGGAGCCCCTGACAGAAAAGTTTCAATTTACCCTGATGGAGCATTATGTATGCTAATGATTGATTTGGAAATAATAAAAAATACAGATGGAAAAGCAAGTTTAAATTCTGTAATGAAAGAACTTTACGATGATTACGCATTAAAGGGAAAAGGATATTCAGAAGATGATTTTAAAAATATTTGTATTAAATATGGTGGTTTGGGAATAATAGAAATTTTTGAAAATCACATCTATGGTGTTAAAAACTATATTCCAACACTTAAAAAAGCTCTTGAAATTGTTGGGTTACAACTTAAAGATAAGATAAATCCAAATATTTGCGCACAATATTTTGGTATTGTAGCTGTTAAAGAAAATGGAAAGTATATTATAAAAAAAATTGAACCAAATTCAATTGCAGATCGATATGGAATAGGCCCAGAAGATGAAATACTAAAAATTGATCAAATAGCAGTTGATGATGACTTAAATGATTTACTTAAAAAAACAAAAGATAAATTTTTATTTACAATAAAAAAGAAATTTACAGAGAAAGAAATAGTTTTGTTAAAAGGAAATTATTTTAAGCTATTTGAACTAGAGAAAAGCACAAGTATAACTAAAAAGCAATTAGAGCTACAAAAAAAATGGCTAAGCTAAATTATGGAGATAAAACTATATAAAGGAAGAAAATATAGCTTTTGCTCATGTGGATTAAGCAAAACACTACCCCTTTGTGATAATGCTCATAGACTATACAATCAAAAAAATAAAACGAACTATAAATCTATTAAAATTATATCAACAGAATCAACTAGAATAAATATTAGTTCGTCAACATGGAAAAAAATAGATAATTAATAATGAAAGAAATTATTCTGCATAATAAAATATTTCAACAACACATCTCAAAAGAAGAGATAGATAATATTGTATCAGATCTAGCAAATAAAATTAATGTTAGTAATACTGAAAAACCTCTTTTTATAGCTGTATTAAATGGCTCTTTCCTTTTTGCAGCAGACATTATGAGAAAAATTACTATAGCCAATGCAGAAATATCATTTATTAAATTATCTTCATATGAAGGAATGAAATCAAGTGGAGAAATAAGTGAATTAATTGGAATCAATAGTAATATTTCTAATAGAAATATCATTTTATTAGAAGATATTATAGATACAGGAAACACATTAGAAAAAATTATTGAAATATTAACTCAAGAACAAGTTGGTAGTATAAAAGTAGCTACATTACTTTTTAAACCAGATGCCTACAAAAAAAATTTAAATATTGATTTTATTGGAAAATCTATTGAAAATGATTTTGTAGTAGGCTATGGATTAGATTATGATGAAATAGGTCGTAACTTACCACACATATATAAATTAAAAAATTAAACATGTTAAACTTAGTTTTATTTGGCCCTCCGGGAGCTGGAAAAGGAACCCAAGCAAATTTATTGATTAATAAATACAATTTAACACATCTCTCAACCGGAGATATATTAAGAACTGAGATTACTGCTGGAACAAAATTAGGCTTAGAGGCTAAAAGTCTAATGGATGCAGGAAATTTAGTTCCAGATGAAGTTGTAATTGGAATGATTGCTTCAAAATTAGATAATAGTCCTAAATCTAATGGATTTATATTTGATGGCTTTCCTAGAACAACAGCTCAAGCAAAAGCATTGGATAATTTGCTTGAAGAAAAAAATACATCAATTAATATAATGTTATCTCTAAAAGTTGAAGATTCAGAGTTAATTAAACGATTATTAAATAGAGGAAAAGATTCTGGAAGATCTGATGACCAAGATGAAAATATTATTGCTAATAGAATAAATGAATATAATAATAAAACTGCTCCACTTAAAGATTATTATTCAAAACAAAATAAATTACAAGAAATAGATGGTATAGGATCAATTGAAGAAATAGCATCAAATTTAAATCAAGTTATTGAAAATCTTTAGTAATTTATGAAGGTTAAAAACTCAAACTTTATTGATTATGTAAAGATATTTTGCAGATCTGGAAAAGGTGGTGCTGGATCAACTCATTTCCACAGAAGCAAAACTACTTCTAAAGGAGGACCTGATGGAGGTGATGGAGGTAATGGAGGTAACATTATCATTAAAGGGAATTCACAAATGTGGACCCTACTTCATCTCAAATTCAAAAAACATATTTTTGCTGAACATGGTGGAGTTGGTAGCGGTAATCACAAACATGGAAAAGATGGAGAAGATAAAATAATTGAAGTGCCACTAGGAACAGTTGCTAAGGATGCTGAAACAAATAAAATTTTGTTTGAAATAACTGAAAATAATGAAGAATTTATTTTAGTTGAAGGGGGTAAAGGNGGTAAAGGAAATTCTCATTTTAAATCATCTACAAATCAAACACCAAGATATGCNCAACCAGGNATTGATCTTAAAGAAGGCTGGTANATNCTNGAGCTTAAAGTATTAGCTGATGTTGGATTAGTAGGCTTTCCAAATGCTGGNAAATCTACANTACTATCTATAGTATCNGCCGCTAAACCTGAAATAGCTAATTATCCATTTACTACATTAACACCAAATTTAGGGATAGTATCATATAGAGANGAAAAATCATTTATCATGGCAGATATTCCAGGTATTATTGAGGGAGCTTCTGAAGGGTAAAGGTTTAGGNCATCGTTTTTTAAGACACATTGAAAGAAATTCAACACTACTTTTTATGGTNCCNGCTGATGCAGATGATATAGAAAATGAATACAAAATTTTNTTAACTGAANTAAAAAAATATAATCCAGANCTACTAGACAAAAAAAGAATTTTAGCTATTACAAAAAAAGATTTACTTGATGATGAGTTACAAAATGCAATTTCTNAATCATTNTCTNAAAAATTACCTGNAACAATTTTTATTTCATCAATAACAAATTATGGNATATCCAAATTAAAAGATTTGATTTGGAAAAATTTAATTTCNNATGAATAAACTAAATACANTAGATGAATATCTTTTTAGATTAATTAACTCNANTGGATGGCAACAAATGGATGACATTATGATAATGANATCATCNAAATACATATGGATTCCTTTATATCTTTTTATTCTTTATAATTTATTNNAACTACACAAAAAAAANTTNTATAAAATNTTGTTTTCTTTAATCTTNCTNATATTTTTTGCTGACATGGGATCAGTTGAAATATTTAAAGAAACCTTTCAACGACTTAGACCTTGTCATGCTCTTCAAGATATACGCTTAGTTGATAATTGTGGAGGAAAATTTGGTTTTATATCATCACATTCNNCCAACTCNTTTGCTATTGCTTTTTTTATTAGTNTATTAATGAAAAATAAATGGTGGTTCTTNTCTTTATTTTCATGGGCAACANTAATAAGTTATAGTAGAGTNTATTTAGGAGTACATTATCCTTTTGATGTTTTATGCGGNATGTTTTGGGGACTATTTGTAAGTTTGTTGNTATATTTTGTTTATAAAATGAAATTAAAAAAGTTTGACAGCACATGGNCAGTTTGGTTCTTATTAGTGTGTATCTGGAACTTTGGATGGTCAAATGCTCCAGCAATTGCCGATATATTTGTAGCTGTTAGTNTATCTCTATTAGTAATTTACNNTAAGAAAAAAAACAAATGAAAAAGTACTTTTTAATAATTATTATTTGTTTTAGTTATTTAAATCTATTTTCNGAAAAAAAACCAAAANTAGTTGTTGGGATTGTAGTTGATCAAATGCGTTTTGATTTTATAGAAAGATTTTGGNACGATTTTGGCAACAATGGATTTAAAAAACTTATAAAACAGGGACATTTTTGTAGAAATACTAATTATAGNTATATGCCGACATACACCGGACCAGGACATGCTAGTATTTTTTCTGGAACNACCCCTTCAGTTCATGGNATAATCGCTAACAATTGGTATGATAAAGAAACAAANAAATCTATTTATTGTGCTGGNGATGGGAAAATGCATACTATATGTAATTGTGAAGAAGAAATGAAAGATGTTGGATCNGATGAAGGNAAAATGTCCCCTCATCATATGCTAACTACAACCATTGGAGACGAGTTGCAGCTNTTTAACNCNAAAAATAAAGTTATAGGNNTTTCTCTAAANGATAGAGGAGCTATCTTATCAGCTGGNCATAGTGCTGACGCAGCNTATTGGATGAATAGTGATGGACAGTGGATAAGTAGTAGTTTTTATATGGACTCTTTACCTAAATGGTTAGTTGAATATCAAAATAAAATTAATCCCACTTTTTACTTAAAAGGTAAATGGAANATGAACAATAGTTTTAATTATGACCTAGATAGTTTATTCGCANAAAAAGGAGGGGGCGCAATTAAATCAACACCATATGGAAATACAATTCTAAAAGATTTAGCTATTGAAATTATTGATAAAGAAAAATTAGGTGGATCTTATACAACTGATTTTCTTACTATTAGTTTTTCTTCAACTGATTACATAGGNCACCAATATGGACCTCACTCTGATGAAATTAAAAATACTTACATNAAGTTAGATAAAGACCTNGAAGATCTCATCAAAAAAATTGAAAATAAAATNGGATATGAAAATACNCTAATATTNCTTACAGCTGATCATGGTGTNGTTTCTGAACCTTCTGAGCTTCTNAAAAGAAAAATCCCNGGAGGATACTATAACAAAANTCAAATAATTAAAGATATTAATGANTATTTACAAAATCAATTTAATTGGCCTAACAAAGAATGGGGTGTAGAATTNAACTATGTCTTAAATTTTTCNAATTATCAAATTTTTCTTGATAAAGATTTGATTAAAAATAATTTAGGATATGAATTCATTGAAAAATCTAGAAATTTATGTGCTGATTATCTATTAAAATATGATTGGATTAAAAATACCTATACCTCAACACAATTACATAATAATGAATACAATGAGTTACCAAGNTCGNTAGTTCAAAAAGGATNNAATCAAAAACGATCAGGAGATATTATTATTAATCCTCAAAGCGGATGGATTAGCTATAGTTGGAGACAAGGTGGNACAACNCATGGATCATGTTTTAGCTATGACACACATGTCCCATTAATTTTTTGGGGTGGAAATNTTANAAAAGGTAAAACTGATAGAAAAATTTATGTTAAAGACATTGCNCCNACNNTTTGTTTATTATTNGGAATATCATATCCAAACGGATGTACNGGAAATCCAATTTTTGAGGTTACAGAATGAAAACTATAACTTGCGAAAACTATGAAGTTATAATTGGAAAAAATTCTATAAANTCATTTAATTATACTTGCTATTCAAAAATTGCANTACTAGTTGATGAAAATACTAANAGAAATTGTNTAGCAAAATTTTTGCAAGANGTAAATTTTTCAAAAAATTATTTTGTTATTGAAATATCTGAAGGNGAACAAAATAAAACTATTNAAACNTGTATTTACATTTGGGATAAGTTAGTTGAATATGANTTTGATAAAAACTCTTTATTNATCAATCTAGGTGGAGGTCTTNTAAGTGATATCGGTGGATATTGCGCTACTAATTTTAAAAGAGGAATTGATTTTATAAATATNCCAACGACATTACTNGCNATGGTTGANGCATCAATTGGTGGNAAATTAGCAGTTAATTACAAAAACTTAAAAAACCAAATAGGATTATTTAAAAACCCTATTAAAGTTTTNATAAACTGTTGTTTTTTAAAAACANTGAGTANACAGCAAGTNAACNCAGGATATGCGGANGTAATAAAACATACTTTAATTTCAAATAAAGATGCTTGGAAAAATTTAAAACAAAATGACTTAAACAATATGAATTGGGAAACTGTAATTTACAATTCGATATCAATAAAAAACAATATTGTCTTACAAGACCCTTATGAAAATAACTTAAGAAAAATATTGAATTTTGGTCATACGTACGGACATGCGATTGAGAGTTATTATTTAGAAAAAAACAATCCTATTTTACATGGTGAAGCTGTTATGATGGGGATGATTTTAGAAGCTGATATTTCAAAACTTACTCAAGAAGATAAAATTGATATTAAAAAATATATTCTATCAAATTTCGAACTACCATATTTCCCAAACAAAAAAAAATTAGCTAAGTATCTTAAATTCGATAAAAAAAATAAAAATAAGAAAGTGAACTTCTCATTGCTTAAAGAGATAGGAAAATGTGAATTTGATGTTTTGATTAAAACAAATGAATTATAAAATATTTCATCCAAGTAAAGATGTTAATTGCGAAATTGATCTTCCAAGCTCAAAAAGTATTTCAAATCGAGTTCTCATAATAAGATCTTTATCCAAAGAAAAATTTAAAATTGATAACTTATCAGATTCAGACGATACTAATGCTTTGAAAATTAATTTAAAAAAATCTGAAAATATAATTGATATTGGAGCATCCGGAACAACATTTAGATTTTTAACCGCATATCTTGCATGCAAAGAAGATGTTGATTGTATTATAACTGGTTCAGATAGAATTCAAAATAGACCAATTGACCAACTAGTTAATACTTTAAATGATTTAGGAGCTGATATATCCTATGTAAAAAAAAATAATTTCGCTCCATTAAGAATAAGAGGGAAAAAAATAAATGGTGGAGATGCCACAATTAATGGAAATATTAGCTCACAGTTTATTTCATCTCTTATTTTAATTGCTCCTAGTCTTAAAAGAGGATTGAATTTAAAAATTAAAAAAGAAATAGTATCAAAACCATATATTGACATGACCTTATCGTTACTTAATTATTTCGGTGTTGAACATGAATGGAAAAATAATATAATATCTATCAAGCCTCAAAATTACATTGCAAAAGATATAACTATAGAAAGTGATTGGTCAAGTGCAGCTTTTTGGATGCAAATAGCGTACCTATCTAAAAAATGTAAAATAAAGCTAAAGAAACTTTATAAAAACTCTATTCAAGGAGACAAAGAAGTGATAAATATATTTGAAAGATTAAATATTAAATCGGAATTAAAAAATAATACTCTAACAATTACTAAAAATAATACAAAACATAAATTTCCAAAAAAAATCAACTTAATTAATACGCCTGATCTTTATCAATCTATAAAATGCTGCTTGTTTTCTCAAAATATTGAATGTAAAATAAGTGGACTTAATACATTAAATAAAAAAGAGACTAACAGAATTAAGTCTGTTGATACAGAACTACAAAATCTCATAACAAATAAAAAAATAAAAACATACAATGATCATAGAATGGCGATGAGTTTTTCACCAATGTCTCTCATATATGGAGAAATAGA
>NZWA01000073.1 GCA_002697505.1 Flavobacteriales bacterium
GGAGGTATAGATAATGCAATTAGAATAAATGAATTTTTACGTTCAGGAGTTTACAATTATAATGGTAAACATACCAACAAAATTTTAAGTAAAAATTTTAAATTATCTTATTATGATTTAAACTTATTAATGGGAGAATAGTATATGATTAGAAGATTTATGTTATTTGGCTTTGGTATTTTTTTGGGTGTTTTTTTTCTATCATTTGGTCCAAACAACAGATTAAAGCAAAATTTAAAAGATTATATTAATTATTTTGACATGAGTTCAAGAGTTATTTATCATTTGAATAAAGGAGAAAACATCGAATTTTCAGATATAGCTATTTGTCAACTTAATTCATATTCATTAGAAAGGAATGATTTACTTATTGATATTTCAGATGCAAATGTTAATTTTAGTTTAAGTAACACTTCATCTAGTAATTGTAAAACATATATTGTTGAGAAAGTTATAGAAAATAAAATGATGCAAATGAAATTTTTGTTGTGCGATAGTGATACTAAAGTTGTTTTAGAATCATTGGAATTTGAAAATGAAAAGTCAAATTGTTTTAATTAAACTTTCTACGTTTTTTTTCTCCTATAATATTTGACAAATCACGATTCATTTGACCTGAAATAGAACTGTTTTCTTCAGCTCTTCTTATCAAATATGGTATAACATCCATTATAGGACCGTAGGGCACATATTTAGCTGTATTAAATCCATGTTCTGCAATATTATAAGAAATATGATCACACATCCCCAACAACTGTGAAAAATAAATTCTTGGATCGTTTTTATCAATATTATTTTTATTCATTAAATCAATTAATAATTGACTACTATACTCATTGTGAGTTCCAGCACAAATCGATATATGATTTATATTATCACAACAAATCTTTAGGCTTTTATTAAAACTTTCATCTGATTTATTTTTAGTCTCAAATACAGGTATATCATATTTAAATTTTATAGCTCTATCTATTTCTTGCTGATGATATGCACCTCTCACCAATTTTATTCCTAATAAAAATTTTTCTTTTTTTGCTATTGATATAATATCATTTAAATAATTTAGTCTATCAGTTCGATACATTTGTAGAGTATTATATATATAAACTTCTCTCTTGTTATATTTTTTCATCATTGACAAAACAATCATATCAATACCATTTTGGATCCAACTTTCCTCAGCATCAATAAATACAGGTGTTTTGTAATTATAGCTTGTTTTACAAATCTCTTCTATTCTATTAATAAATTTTTGTTTTTCTATGATTTCATTACTTTTTAAATTTTGATTTGAATTAATTTTTTCTAATAAACTGAATTTGGTGAGACCAGTTGGCTTGAAAACTGCAAAAGGGATTTTTGAAGATTTACTTGCTTTAATAATATTGTTAATAGTTTCATTTTTTACTCTTTTGAAATCTACTTCTTTGTCTTTACCCTCAACAGAGTAATCTAAAATCGATCCAATTTTAGATTTCCATAATTTATCAATGGTTGTTCTTGCATTATTTATATTAGTTCCTCCGCAAAATTGTTTGAAGATAGTATGTTTGATAAAAAAGCTTATGGGTATTCTTAATTTAATAAATGTTTTTGTTAAAGTTATCAATGACTTGGAAATAATTGGATTGCTTATAATTGAAAAAATAAGTAAAGACCTGTTAAGTTCAAAGTTTGATTTATCTTTAAAAGCAACTTTTAAATTGTTAAAAATTGACATAAAATTATCTTATTTTTTGTGTTATCATTAATCCATCTCTTATTGGAAGTAGCATTGAACGTACATTTTCTAGACTATTAACATAGTTATTGTAATCATGTAATGCTTTTGTGTCAGAGTCTTTCTTATCATTTAGTACTTTTCCGCTCCATAAAACATTATCTGCTACTATATATCCTCCAACATCAATTTTGTTAAATAATAATTTGAAATATTTGATATAATTTTCTTTATCTGCATCAATGAAAGCTAGTTGAAATGAGTAATCAATATTTGGAAGAATTTTTAAAGCATTTCCGATGTGTTGTTTAATATTATCTTTCCATTTTGATTTTAAAAAATATTTGTTGGCTATAGATGTATATTCATCATTTATATCAATAGTATGTAAACATCCTTCTTTTTTTAATCCTTCAGATAAACATAATGCAGAATATCCAGTATACGTTCCTATCTCCAATATATTTAGTGGTTGAATCATATTACTTAAAAAAGACAGAAATCTTCCTTGAAGATGTCCCGATAGCATTCTAGGGTTTAGAACATTTGCATTTGTTTCTCTATTTAGTGATTTTAATAAGTCAGATTCTTTTTCTGTAAAATCTAATGAATAATTTTCTATATTTTTATCTATAAAATCCATTTTTAAAAAAAAAGCCACTACAAAGTGGCTTTTAAATTTTTTTAAATTAATGCCTAAGATTTTTTTGTATCATCTGATTCTTTATTATCATCGTTAGATGATTCTTTTTCTTTATTATCTTTTTTTTCAGATTCTTTTTTTGAACAACATTTTTTAGCTTTAGATTTTGAACAAGATTTATTTGTTCCATAGCTATTTGTTTTGTCAAAATTCCATCCTTTAGAATCTTTCTTAGAAGAACATTTTTTAGATTTTGAACATTTAGATTCACAACTTTTTTTTGATATGTCAGTTGATGAACATTCTTTTTCGGTTTTTTTTGATTTACAACCGCATGTTGAACATGCGTAAGTATTTCCAACAGCAAGTAAAAATGTTATTGTAAATAAACCAGTAAGTAATTTTTTCATTGTTGTAGTTTTAGTTATTAACAAATATACTAATTTATTTTAATTAATACTTAGCTATAACTGTTTTACCACCAATTACTTTATCATTTAGTTTTATATTTAATTTTGTATTTTCAGGAAGAAATAAGTCTACTCTTGACCCAAACTTTATAAAACCAAGTTCATCACATGTTTTTACATTTTCTTTTAATTTTCCATAAGTAATTATTCTTCTAGCTAAGGCACCAGCAATTTGTCTAATAAGAACAGAAATACTTTTATTTTCAACAACAATCGTACTTCTCTCGTTATCTGTAGATGATTTTGGATTCCATGCAAATAAAAATTTTCCAGGATGATATTTTTTATATTTAATTTCACCTTCAATAGGATATAAATTATTGTGCATATTTAACGGTGACATAAATATTGAAACCTGAATTTTCATTTTGTTATAATATTCATTTTCTAATGTATTTTCAATTACTACAACTTTACCATCACAAGGAGCATATATGAAATTTTTTTCTTTATCAAAATTTCTTTTGATTACCCTAAAGAAATATATTGTAAATAGTAAAATAAATATTGAAATAGTAAAAATTACTTTAGTAACTGTAATTGAAAAGTAATTCGATGACAAAATATACAAGCATAAAAAAAGTAATATTTCAGTCATTATTATTTTATGTCCCTCTTTATGTATTTTCATTGTATCATTTTTATAATAAAAACTACTGGAATTGTAATAAATATTGCATCTAATCTATCAATAATACCTCCATGACCAGGAATGATTTTACCATAGTCTTTAACATTTGATTTTCTTTTATAATAAGAAGCAATTAAGTCACCAACTGTAGCTGTTATAGGCAAAATAAATGCAATAATAATATATTCCTCTAACAATTTTGCTTCATAATTCATTAAAATAAAACTAATTATGAGTGTAGATATATATCCACCGAAAAATCCTTCCCATGACTTTTTGGGAGAAATTTTAGGTAATATTTTACTTCTTCCATAGCGTTTTCCAAACAAATAAGCAAAAGAATCAAATGTCCAAGTTAATATGAGAATATATAAAACTAATAATGGATCAAAGTCATTTTTAACACCACTTAAAACAATTAATAAAATAAAAGGAAGTGATACGAAAATCAATGGTAAAATTGATTTTTTATCTAAGATATTCCACATTTCGTATATTGAAACACAAGCAAGAGATAAATATAAAATAATAAAAGAAGTTTGAGAAAAAGTAGTTCCAAACAATAAAATTGCAATAAAAATAATACCAGAAATTGATCTAGTAACTAATTCATTCATTGTGTTTTTGAATTAATTCTATACTCTTTTTAGCATGTTCACGTCTTACATAAACGCTTGAAAATCCAAACAAGTTATATGAAGAATCTTTTTGATTAATTATTACAGCATCTATTTTGTTGTTCTTGAGCATTTGTGTAACAATTTCAATTTTAAATTGGTCCTCAGAGCTTAAAATACTAACCCAATTATTATTCAATTATTTTTTTTGTCTGTTTTTTTAAGTTGTTCTTCTTCATATGAAAGCCATTTTCTCTCTCCAAAAATATCAACTAAATCATTTTTAAATATAACTTCATTTTTTAATAGTTGATCAGCTAATTTTTCGAGTTTTTTCTTATTTTTCATTATAATATTTTTGGCTCTTTTATACTGGTTTTCAATTATCTTACTAACTTCTGTATCAATTATTTGAGCTCTTGTTTCAGAATATGGTTTAGTAAATCCTGATTGTTGACCACTTGAATCATAATATGATAAATTACCAACTTTTTCACTTAAACCATAAATACTAACCATTGCATAGGCTTGCTTTGTTACTTTCTCTAAATCACTTAAAGCTCCAGTTGAGATTTTTTTAAAAAATAATTCTTCGGCTGCTCTCCCACCAAGAGCAGCGCAAATTTCGTCTAACATTTGTTCTGTTGTTGTTAGTTGTCTTTCTTCAGGTAGATACCATGCTGCACCCAAAGATTTTCCTCTGGGAACAATTGTTACTTTTATTAGTGGTGAAGCAAATTCTAACATCCAAGATACAGTAGCATGTCCCGCTTCGTGAAAAGCAATTGTCTTTTTTTCGTTCGGTGAAATGATTTTAGATTTTTTTTCAAGTCCACCAATTATTCTGTCCACAGCATCTAAAAAATCTTGTTTGTTAATTTGTTTTTTAGATTTACGAGCTGCAATTAGTGCTGATTCATTACAAACATTCGCAATATCAGCTCCAGAAAAACCTGGAGTTTGTCTAGCAAGAAAGTTAATATCTATAGAACTTGAAATTTTTAATGGTTTTAAGTGTACCTGAAATATTTGTTTTCTTTCAACTAGATTTGGTAAATCAACAAAAATTTGTCTATCAAATCTCCCTGCTCTGGTTAATGCTTTGTCTAAGATATCTGCTCTGTTAGTAGCAGCCATAACAATAACACCTGAGTTTGTGGTAAAACCATCCATTTCAGTCAATAGTTGATTAAGAGTATTTTCTCTTTCATCATTACTTCCGGTCATAGCATTTTTTCCTCTAGCTCTTCCAATAGCATCAATTTCGTCAATAAATATTATTGATGGTGACTTTTCTTTTGCTTGTTTGAATAGATCACGTACTCTGCTAGCACCAACACCAACAAACATTTCAACAAAATCAGATCCCGAAAGCGAGAAAAATGGAACTTTCGCTTCACCTGCAACTGCTTTTGCAAGCAGAGTTTTACCAGTACCTGGTGGGCCAATTAACATAGCACCTCTTGGAATTTTTCCACCAAGTTTAGTATATTTTTCTGGAGATTTAAGGAAATCAACAATTTCTGTAATTTCTTCTTTAGCTTCTTCTAAACCTGCTACATCTTTGAAGGTGACTTTCATTTTGTCCTTATCGATCAGTTTTCCTTGAGTTTTACCAATATTAAAAATTTGACTACCAGCACCTCCAGCACCACTCATTCTTTTCATTATAAAAAACCATATTCCAATGAAAATAATTAATGGCAAAATCCATGATAAAATATCTCCAAGAATATTTTCTTTTGTTTCATAATAGGGAGAAATTTTTTCGTATTCTTCAAAATCTTTTTGAGCTTCCTTCAGATTATCGTTAAAAGTTTCTACAGATCCTATCTCAAAGTAATAATGTGGTCCATAGTTGGGTGTTTCGCTGAAACTTTTCTTGTTAACATTTTGAAAAAAATCTTCATTTAAATTTTCTCTTTTAATGTGAATGAATGCCTTTTCCTTATTTATTATTACAACTTTTTCAACTTTTTTAGGTTGTAACATTCTACTATTAAACTCTTGCCAGTTAGTTTGTTTTGTTGAATCCGATCCAAAAAATTGAACTAGCAGAAAAAATAAAAAAATTGCACCGTAAATCCAATATATATTAAACTTTATAACTTTAAATCCTTTTGGAAGTTTTTGTTTTTTCATAATTATGTTTACTTATTTAAAACTTATTTGTTGTGCATCGCCCCACAAACTCTCAATATTGTAGAAATCTCTGATATTTTTTTGAAAAATATGTATTACTATATCAACATAGTCCATTAATATCCATTCACCTTTATTTGTTCCTTCTACTCCATATGGTTTGTCACCAATTTCTTTGCTAATAATTTTTTTAATATTTGACTCTATTGCATTTACATGAGTATTTGAGTTACCAGTGCAGATGATAAAATATTTACAAACAGATGCATCTATTTTTTGTAAATCTAATGTAATAATTTCCTTTCCTTTCATTTCGTTAATTGCTGAAATAATATGTTCTAATAATATATTAGTTTTAGTATTTGTGCTAGACATATCTTTATTAGATTTGTGTTGCAAAAATACGTGATAATTTTAAATAATTAAATCTTGATTGCTAAAAATAATATCCATTTTGACAAAATTAGTTCAACTAATGATTATGCATTATCAATTAAAAATCATTTTTTATTTAAGGAAGGTTTGATCATATCTACTAATTTTCAAAATAATGGAAAAGGTCAATATAGTAATAATTGGCATAGCGAATATGCAAAGAATTTACTTATTTCAATTGTAATTTATCCAAATTTATCTATCAAAAAAAAGTTTGATTTAAATAAAATTGCATCTTTAGCAGTTTGTGAGTTATTGTGTTGTTTTGGATTAAATGCATATATAAAATGGCCTAACGATATAATCGTCAATGATAAAAAGATTTGTGGTATTCTAATAGAGAATATTTTATCTAATAAAACTATTAAAAAATCAGTTATTGGTTTTGGAATCAATATTAATCAAACCAAATTTAAAAAATATAATATTCCCGCAACATCATTAAAGATGTTAAACCAAAAGAGCTACAAAGTAAAAAAGGTAAAAAAAGAGTTAATTAATTATTTTTTCAATAATTTATATTTGTATCGGAAAGGCAATTTTGATAATAATAAATATAATGATTTAATATATTCATTAAATATGAAAAGAGATTATTTAATTGGTGACAAGATTGTTAAAGGAGTTATAAAAGAAATTGATCATACAGGAAATTTAATTATATCTGTTTCAGGTGAAAAGAAAACATTTAAAGCAAAAGAAATTTCATATATATTTTAAATCATCTATTTTTCCATGTTGATGGATTTTTTCTCCATTCTTTCAATATAGGAAAATCATCTTTATTTATATATTGAGATTTTAATGCTTCCTCTAATAAATAATCATAACTACACAATGAAATGTATTCACTATTTATATTTTTGAAGTTATTAATTGAATCTATAAAGCCATACGAAAATATAGATGCAACACCTTTTACATTTAACTTGCTATCACGTAAAGTATTAATAGCTTCAATACTACTTTTTCCCGTACTTATTAAGTCTTCTATAAGAACAACGGATTGACCTTCTTTATATTCACCTTCAATTTGATTTTGCTTACCGTGATTTTTTTGTTTTGAGCGAACATAAATAAAAGGAAGTCCTAGCTCCTCAGCAACTAAAACACCATGCGGAATTCCAGCTGTTGCAACACCTGCTATTATGTTAGCACCTTTGTAGTGATTTTTAATGATGTAGCTTAGGGATTGTCTAATATAATTTCTTATTTCAGGATAAGATAGTGTTTTTCTATTGTCACAGTATATTGGTGACTTCCATTTTGACGCCCAAACAAAAGGTTTTTCAGGTTGTAAAATAATTGCGTTAATTTGCAATAAAGATTTTGCAATTTGTTTAGCTATATCAATATCATAGATCATTATGCAAAAATATAAAGTTTATATTAAAAATAGTTCAAATATCATAGTAGATGATTTAAATAATTTTAAAAAAAAATATAATTGTATAGAAGCTAGTGGAGGAGTAGTGTTTAATTTTAAAAATGAAATATTATTGATTTTTAGAAATGGTGTTTGGGATCTACCCAAGGGAAAAATAGAATATAATGAAAGTTATGAAGATGCAGCTTTAAGGGAAGTTTCTGAAGAAACAGGCGTCAAAAATTTATATTTAAAAAATTTTTTAGTTACAACATATCATACCTATTCACAAAATTCTATTGATTATTTAAAAATTACTAATTGGTTTACAATGTATACTAAATCAAATATGAAATTAGTTCCACAGTTGCAAGAAGGAATTACAAAAGCCGAGTGGGTAAATTTTAATGATATTTCTGATAAAATGGTTAATTCTTATGGAAATATTAAAGATGTTTTAAGACATGTTGAAATTTAAGTTTTTTTTAAAATTGTATTTATTTTGGTTATTTCTATTTTTTATAAATAGAGTAATTTTCTTTATTTTTTATTTTAAAAGTTTTAAGAATATTAAGATACTTGAAATTTTACAAATTGTTCCTAATTCAATATCGCTTGATTTATCTTTTATCTCATATGTTGCATCTATAGTATTTTTATTGATTCTTCTAGCATTCATATTATCATGTTTTAATATTGAACTATTTATTAATAAAATTGTTAATTTTTTTATATTAAGTATGATATTGTTTACAAATATTGTTTCTGCTGGAGAAATTTGTCTATACAAGGAATGGGAAACTAAACTAAATTATACTGCATTAAGTCATTTAAAACAACCAAGCGAAGTCTTTTTAACGGCATCTAATATTGATTATTTGATTTTTATTTTTTATATATTAATTTCTATCATTATTATTAGATTATATTTTTACAATATTAAATTTCATATCAAATTTCAAAAAAACTCATTCAAAAGTATTTTAAAGAGAGTTTTTTTCGCTCCTTTAATACTTGCTGTTTTTTTTTACTTTATAAGAGGGGGTATGCAATCTATTCCCATAAATATTAGTGATGCATATTTTTCAAAAAATATTATTGTAAATGATTTAACTGTTAATTCTAACTGGAATATTATTCAAAGTTACTTTAAATCTTCAAGAAGTATAAATGGTAATCCTTATATAAAGTATTCAAAAAAAGAATATGATTTATTTGTAGAAAATTATATAAGTGATTCAAATATTACGAGTTTGCCAACAAAAATTTTAAAAGATAATCAACCAAATATTGTTTTTATACTTTTAGAAAGTTGGTCTGCGGATATTATTGAGAGTTTGGGAGGTTTAAAAAGTATAACTCCAAATTTCAATAAATTAGAAGAGCAAGGTCTATTGTTTTCAAATTTTTATTCAAATGGATGGAAATCGGAGCAAGCTGTAAGTTCTATTTTTTCATCTTTTCCTGTATTTCCATATATTTCTATAATTAAAGAAACAGATAAGGCAAGAAAACTACCATCAATAAATAAATCTTTAAAGAACTATAATAGTTCATTTATTTTTGGAGGTCAATTAAGTTATGGCAATATAAAAGGTTTTTTATTAAATCAAAAATTTGATTTAGTTCTAGATATTGATGATTTTAAACATCCTAGAGGTAGATTAGGAATTCATGATGAATTTATGTTTGATGAGTTTCATTTACATTTAAATAAAATGAAAGAACCATTTTTTAGTACTCTTTTTACCTTAAGTTCACATTCTCCTTATGATTTTCCTTTTAAGCATAAATTTAGTTTTAATAGCAGGCATGATCCTTATGTTAATTCAGTTGCGTATACTGATAGTTGTCTTGGTGTTTTTTTTCAAAAAATAAAAAATGAAAAATGGTATGACAACACTTTATTTATAATTGTTTCAGATCATAGTCACAGTACGCCAATTCATAGGAGGGTAGCGCAGAAAGAAAGATTTAAAATTCCAATGTTATGGTATGGTAATGTATTAAACGAAAAATATAAAGGATTTTCTAATGAAATCTTATCTTCTCATATTGATATTACACCAACTTTATTATCTCAGCTTAATTATAAAGTTGATTCGAAATATTTTGGAAATGATATATTTAAATTAAATAAAAAATATGTCCCATATTCATTTGTGAGAGGGTATGGTATGATAAATGATTTTTCAAACTATGCTTATTCAATAACTTATAATAAACCTTTTGAAATTGATATTAAAAAAGATTCGAATATTATAAAAAATACTGAGCTATTTATGCAGTATAGTTTTGATAAATACATGAATATTAAGAAATGAAATACTCAACACATATTTTTATTGCATTAATTTTAGTAATATTTTATTATGTATTTTATTATACATCAATACATAGCTTTGAAAAAAAGAGTTTTTTTTATCAAAATAATGATAAGTTTTGGGCACACAGAGTTCTTACTGAAGATGAATTTAACAATTCTCTAGTTTTTAATGGTGTTGAGATTGATTTATATTTTGATAGTTTAAATAATTATTTTTTAATAAAGCATGATAAAATTGTTAATAATCAAACTCTTCAAGATTTTCTTGCTTCTGTTGATAATAGTAAAATTTTTTATTGGTTTGATGTAAAAAATTTATCNTCTAANAATTATAAAAAATCATATGATAGGTTTTTATTTTTAGATAGTCTTTTTAAGTTAAATAATAGAATTATAATTGAATCAAAAAACATAAATTATTTGTCANATTTTAAAAATTTTAATATNAGTTATTGGTTAAAAGATTATAGTTTTTTTTCTAGNNTNTTTAATATNNATAAAATCAANTCTGATTTAATAAAGTTTCGTCCTAATGCTATTTCTTGCGACTATAAATCAGTTGATTTTTATTCNAATAAATTTCCTAATTATAATTTGATTTGCTGGACAAATNATATGAACTACNATAAAGAAAANNANCANTTAAGCAAGATTGTTTCTAAAAAAAATGTAAAAATAGTTTTGNTAAACAAAGAAATGAGATNAACTTAAAATTCATTNNCGGAATCATTTTGAATGTCATCATTTTTAATATTAGTTTTTATTTGTTTGAATTTTANTTNTCCNAGAGAATAATTAAAGCTNAATGCAAAAGAACGAAATGGTATTGTTTTTATNGAGGATTGCGAGAAAAANTCTCCATCTAAATCAGATCTAAAAATTTTATTTTTATTAAATGGNTCNATAATTCTAAANCCGAATGATCCNTTCTTATTTTTAAAATCTCTTTTTANTCCAANACTCATCATTGAAAATGATGTGCTTGTTCCTTGAATTGATTGAGATGGTGATCTGNANAATGCAAAACTTTCTGCTTTCCATNTTTTNGTAATATTTACATTAAAATTAAAATTATAACTATAAAGTANTNCAGGNTTAGTCCAGCTTNTGTATCCAAGNTCTANATCTTTTCCNGANTAAGTATATAAATTTAATCCACCTCTGAGATTTATTTTTTTAAGTGATANGCCTGTAAATANACTAATTCCATTTTGTTTACTTTCTCCAATATTTTTATANGTTGANTTTGAAACTCCGTTTTCNACAGTATCTAAAAATGATTCGATTACATTTTTTGAATGCTTATAATAGATTTGAATACTNGNTTGAAAAACTCTTTTAAAGGAGTTTATTCCNATTTCATATTGTTTTGTTTCAGTTGGAATAAGATATGGATTTCCAGTTGTAATATTTTTATTNTCTGTCCTATTTANATTTGTATTTATTTGTCTGATACTGGGTCTTGTAATTCGTTGATTATGACTAATTTTNATTGAGTTAATTGGACTGAAAGATTTTGAAAGAGTTANTGATGGAAGAATGTTGTTNTATTCATTTTCNATTGAANTATTNNTATAATTAGANTGTGATNTGGTGTACTCGTTTCTTACACCAGCTTTTAATCCAATTTTATATGGTAATTTTATTTGTGTTGAAAAATAANNTGAGGCAACAAGTTGATTATAATTAAATTGTTCCGCATTACTNTAAATAGCAGANTCCAAATCAGAATATACTATTTCTCTATTTCTATTAATAATTTTAAAACCAGTTTCAANATTNTTTTCTATATTTTTCTGTNTNCTTTTTTTCTTAAATNTNGNTTGNTTTTCAATAGATTTTGNATTAATTTTTTTTAGTGGATAAACAAAGTCTAACTGAAAAGTTTCTTCATNTATTTTTTCATCATTTTGATTTATNNTATAAGTGTTATTTTCATTTANTTTNGTATTNGATTCNTTAATATTACCACCAATTTGTAAAGCAANTGAAAGTTCTTTNCCTTCNTGATTTGGATATTTTTTAATGTAGTCAGTTGTCCATTCTAATTTAAGAGTTTGATCTGTTTTTTTTGTGTAATTAAATGTTGTNTCAGTTTCTTCATTGTATGCTGTATAGTAAACACTTTCGTATNNATTNTTNGGTTTACTTTTACCTCTAAAACTTAATGAAGANNTTATNGTATTTGATTTATTNATGTCATAATATCCANTTATTGANCCTCTGTAGCCATTAAATTGATTTTCTGATGTTCCTATTTTATATAATTGGTTTGTATCATTATTTGAATTCCAATCATATCTTTTNTATATATCATTTCCTTCTCTCATTGATAAACCACTNCCATANCTTCCAGCTCTAATGCTNAANCCTGTTTTTCCTTTNCCGGTATTAAAGTTGGTATTANAACTTAAAGTTTTAGAACCAATNTTTGTNCTAATNGATGCTTTATAACCATCNATTCTTTTCTTTTTTGTAATAATATTTATAATACCNGCATCTCCATCTCCATCAAATTTTGCNCCNGGNCTTGTTATTACTTCAATACTTTTAATTTCATCAGCNGGAATCATTTGAAGGGCTGTGTTNACATCTGAAGAAAAAAATGAGGATGCTTTTCCNTTTACAAGAAANTTAATATTTCTTGATCCACGAAGACTAATATTATCTTCTAAATCAACACTAACTAATGGNGTTTTTCTAAGNACATCNGTCGCATTATTTTCTGTTTCNTTAAGATCATTTTCNGCATTATAAACTATTTTATCAATTTTTGTTTCATAAATTAANTTTCTATCTTCAATNTTNATNTNAGATAATANTTTNGCNTTTTGNTTAAGATANATNGTATTAATATNNTTATTNATNTTNTNANTTGTTTTNTTTATAAANACTGAAGTNTCTTTATANCCNATAAAACTTATNTTAATTNGATATTTNCCNNCNGNAATNTTTGTAAACAAAAACTTACCTTTTGAATTTGTAATTGTTACTTCAACCAAGCTATTGTCTTTGTTTTTATAAAGTGAAACTGTTGCAAATTCTAAACTTATGTTATTGTTATTTTTTATTTTTCCTTTAATAAATCCGGAATTAAAATTTTTAGAATTGTTAAGGCTTTGTGATTTTATATTCTTTTCTAAAAATAATATTAAAAAAATACATAAAAGAACATTTAAATATCGCATGAGTATTCGAAAAGTGATCTTTCCTTAATAAGTTTTGCAACTCCCTTTGGAACTGCTTTTTCCCAAGAACTATCATTACAATTTTTTATCTTATTTAATACATCTTTTGAAAAAATACCTAAAATATCATTATTAAATTCCAAGTCTTTGATTTTGCCATTAGACATCAAGTAATTATAAATATCCTTTACTCTTGGATGAATAGGAATATTTGAGCTATTTAATAACTTATCATTTTTTGATGGTCTAAATGGATACAAGTAGAATTTAACGTCTCGTGTAAAAATAATTCCAAACGCCTCCATTATACCTCCATTAAGATTTCTGTAATATTTTTCTTCAAACATGCTAACAAAATTGTCAACTCCTAATATTAGACCCATCCTTTTTTTTGAAAATTGTGAAAGATATTCAATGAGCTTATAGTATTTCTTATAATTTGATATCATTACAGTATAGCCTAGCGAACATAAAATATCAGCTCTATCTAAAAAATCTTGATCATTTACATCACCATCGGCAGTAAGATTACTTAAGGTTATTTCAAATAATATTTTAATATCATTTTCATTTACTTTTCTATTAATCTTATATTCATTCAAACCTTTCTCAAGCATATCAATATTTACTTTAGTAACCGGTCTGAAACTACCACGAATTGTTAAGATATGTTTTTTGTATAATATATCTGACGGTTGCTGGTTTTTTCCATCTGGAGTAAAAATTACGGCATTCGTCATTTTTTCTTTTACCAAAGTTAAACTTAATAATCTATTATCAATATTGTTAAATGCTGGACCATTAACATCAACCATATTAATTTCAAACTGATCTTTAGATAAATTATCATAAATACTTTTTAGTATTTCTTTTGGATTCAAATTAGAAAAACATGCGTGTATTAAGTTTGTTCCAATAACACCAATTGTTTCTTGTTGAAGTTTTGCATCTTGATCATGTAGATCCACATGAAATATAAAATCAGATGGTTCTTCTGAACTATCCCTTTGAAATCTTAAGCCAATCCAACCGTGACCCTTGGAAGTTTTATCATAATTAACTGTTGTGACTGTATCTGCGTAAGTAAAAAACTTTGTACTACTGTATTTTTTTCTGTCTAGTCTCTCTTCTAATAAACTGTATTCATGATCCAGCATCTTTTCTAATCTATTTTTACAAACATATCTACCATGCTCCTCTTTACCGTATATAGCATCTGAAAAATCTCTATCATAGGCAGACATTGTTTTTGCGATAGTTCCTGATGCAGATCCAGCTTTAAAAAAAATTCTTGCAACTTCTTGACCTGCACCAATTTCCACAAATGATCCATAAATTGTATTATCTAAATTTATTCTTAGAGCTTTTTGACCAGCAGTTAATATTACTTTATCATTCATTTGATAGTATTGTTTTACAAATTTATTATATAATTTATTAGTCAAGCATTTTTTATGTATAATTTTGTGTATTAATTTTACTTTATGAAAATTACTTTATTAGGCACTGGAACATCTCAAGGAATTCCTGTAATTGCATGTGATTGTAATGTTTGCTTATCTAAAAACCAAAAAGATAAAAGATTAAGAACATCAGCAATGATTGAAGTAAATAATGAAATATTTATAATAGACACTGGTCCTGATTTTAGACAGCAAATGCTAACTAATAATGTTAAAAATATAAGTGGAGTTTTATATACTCATCATCACAAGGATCATGTAGCTGGAATGGATGATATCAGAGCTTTTAATTATAAATGGCGAAAGGATATCAATATATATTGTAACAATATCACTGTAAAAGCCTTGTATAATGAATTTCCTTATGTTTTTGAAAAAGAGAAATATCCAGGAGTTCCAAAAGTTAATATTAATTTATTCACTAATAAAGAATTTTATGTTAATGATATAAAGATTGTGCCGATAAAGGCAATGCATTATAAACTTACTGTATTTGGATTTAGAATAAATAATTTCGTTTATTTAACTGATGTTAGTGAAATTTCAGATAAAGAAAAACAAAAATTATATAATGCTGATCTAGTTGTTTTAGATGCATTAAGAAAAGAAAAACATATTTCTCATTTTTCGTTAGATGAAGCACTATCACTATTAGATGAAGTTAAGCCAAAGCAAGCTGTTTTAACTCATGTTTCTCATTATATGGGTTTGCATGATGAAGTAAATAAAGAACTTCCAGATAACATTAAATTAGGATTTGATAACCAAGTTTTTAATTTGTAAATTTGCTATCTTAATGCTAAATCATAATATTATGAATAAATATTTTATCTTCATTTTTTGTTTTCTAATCGGTTTTTCTTCATATTCTACAATACATACATGTAGAGATGGTAATTGTAGTGATGAATATGCTATTAGATATATTAAAGACAAGAAACCTATTGATGCTAATTTTCAAAAAACATTAAGAGACCAATCTTTGTGGCAAGGTTTTTTACAAGATCATCCAAAATGGTATGTTATTTTTAATGAGAATAATTTATTGCCGCATAGAGCATTTGGTACACCAATTCAACTTTCAACTGGCAGTAGCGTAGGAGAGAAGGTTTTAAATTTTTTAAGTGGGCATAATTTTACTTTACCAAATGATTTAAGACTTGAGAATGTTAAAAAGA
>NZWA01000074.1 GCA_002697505.1 Flavobacteriales bacterium
ACAACATAAAAGGAACTCAACTACAGGAAATGCTCCAACTGCATCTGATATTGCACAAGGAGAGATTGCAATTAATCTTGCAGATCTCCGAATGTTCACTAAGGACCACAATAATGCGATTCAAAGAATTGGTGGTGAAGACGTTGCAGCTACTTTAGATTTTACTAAGGCCGATGGGACATTACAGGGTATATCAGTCACAGGGTTCAAAATGGACTTTAAGAAGGCTAATGGTACTCTTACAACTTTTAATATTTTTCAACAGATGATGTTGTTTTCATTATTTCAGGGACACTTTGTATCTAGAGCAGTATTTAATACTCATCAACATACAGAGACACAGGCAATTACCTTTGATAATGATACTACACCATCTGGAACAACCTCAGTACCGATTTAGATATGGCAGATAAAGTACCCTTAAAAGGACTATTTGATAACTCAGGAAACGTAACAGGTCTAGCGGAATACAGGTCTGCTGATGGTGATACACTTGGAGTAATTCATGGTGGAACTGGACTTGCAACTGTAGCAACGGATAGGATTCTCACAGGGAATGGGACTTCTGCAATGACCGCAGAAGCAAATTTGACTTTTGATGGAACGACACTAACAGTTACAGGTAATATTGTAGCAACTGGTAACTTTGAAGCACAGACACAAATAACTACAGTTGATCCTGTTTTACTGATTGATTCAGGTAGGTCTGGAAATCCAGCGGGTACAGATGATGCTGGTATTATCATTGAAAGGGGATCTGATCCAAATGTAAGTATATTTTGGGATGAGAGTGAACAACATTTTTCATTTGCAACTACTACGGACACTGGTGCTGGTACTGATAATACAATATCTGTATCTCAACAAACTGCTATAAAAGCAGGAAACATAACATCAACTGGAAACCTTGCAATATCTGGAACACTCACAGGAGTAACTAATTTTAATCTGACAGGTACATTACAGTTTGACTCAGGACAGACAGTAGATGAAATTTCAAATGATGTAAATTTGACAGATGGAGCTGCAACTGCATTAGTCACAGAAAACGCAATTAAATCTCATGTCACTGCTCAGGCATCAGCATTCGCAATAGCACTAGGATAAAATATGGCTACACCAAATACAAAAGACACACTTAAAGAATATTGTCTGAGAGCTCTGGGAAAACCAGTAATTGAAATCAATGTTGACCCAGACCAATTGGATGACAGAGTTGATGAGGCACTTCAATATTTCGCAGAGTTTCACATGGATGGTGTAGAGAGAATGTATCTCAAACATCAAATCACCGCTGCAGAGAAGACAGCTGCAGTAACAAATACCACAACCAATGTTACTGATTCTGTAGATAGTTCAACAACCGCAAGTTGGTTGGAACAGAAAGTTTGGTTGCCTCTACCATCATCTGTAGTCTCTGTATTAAGAATATTTCCTCTTGAGACAGCTGCATCGAGGGGTGGAGAGATGTTCGATATTGAATACCAAATGAGACTGAATGATTTGTTTGATTTCAGTAGCACAAATCTGATTCACTATCAAATGATTCAAGAACATTTGGATTTGATGCATCACATATTGTCAGGAGAAATTCCTGTACGTTTCAATATGCACCAGAACAGATTGTTCATCGATATGGAATGGCCAAAAGATGTCTCAGACAACCATTTTATCATTATAGAGTGTTATAGAAAACTTGACCCTACAACATATACTGATATATACAATGATTCATTTTTAAAGAAATACGCAACTGCACTTGTCAAAAAACAATGGGGTTCTAATTTGATAAAATTTAATGGTGTCCAAATGTTGGGGGGAGTACAATTAAATGGAGAAACCATATATCAGCAAGCAGATGAAGAGATAAAGTTACTAGAAGAACAAATGCTCAATGGTTATGGTCTTCCAGCTGATATGATGATGGGATGATATGCCTACAAATGTTTATTTCGACCTTGGCACAACTTCTGAACAGAGGTTATACGAAAATCTTATCATTGAGCAACTCAGAGCTTTTGGTCATGATGTTTATTATCTTCCTAGAAAACTGGTAAACGAAGACACTCTGTTTGGGGAAGATAGGTTATCATCTTTTAACGATGCATACATCATAGAGATGTATCTTGATAATGTTGAAGGATTTGAGGGTCAGAAAGAAATGATGACTCGTTTTGGTCTGGATATGCAGGACGAAGCTACATGGGTAGTTTCTAAAAGAAGATTTGAACAACTTATCAGTACAGACCAAAATCTGATTGTAAGTTCTCGTCCTAATGAGGGAGATTTGATTTATTTTCCTCTTGCAAAGAAATTATTTGAGATTTCTTTTGTGGACCATGATGACCCATTCTATCAGATTCAAAATCTTCCTGTATTCAAAATGCGCTGTCGTACTTTTGAATACTCAAGTGAGCGTTTGGATACTGGTGTTACTGCAATTGACAACATAGAGACAAATGAATCTCTTGATGCATTGCAGTATCAATTTGTTCTGGAAACTGGAACTGATTCTGGTACTAACTATTTACTGACAGAGGATGGAGATTTTATAGTACAAGAAGATTACAACGTAGATACTATAGACACATCAGCTGATAATACATTCTTTGAAACGCAAGGTGATTCGATACTTGATTTTTCAGAGGTCAACCCTTTTGGTGAGGTAACATAATGCTTGGTTCAACTTTCTATCATGAGACAATCCGAAAATGCGTAATCGGATTTGGTACACTTTTTAATGATATTCATATAACACGTAAAGACAGTTCTGGAAATACAGTTCAGTCTATGAAGGTTCCGTTAGCATACGGACCCAAACAAAAGTTCTTAGTAAGACTTAGAGAAGACCCTAGTATCTCAAAGTCAGTTGCAATCACTCTTCCAAGAATTGGATTTGAGATTGGTACGATTGCATACGACAGTACTAGGAAACTCAATAAAATACAAAAAGTAAAGAAAGCAGGTTCGGCAGGAAACAAGGTAGACACACAATATATGCCTGTTCCCTACAATATTGATTTTGAACTTTATGCAATGGCTAAAAATAGTGATGATGCTCTTCAGATAGTAGAACAGATTCTACCATACTTTCAACCAGAGTATACCATCACAATTAATGATGTAGTACAGATGAGTAATAAAAGGGATGTTCCTATTATTCTCACAAGTATCGCATACGAAGATAATTATGAAGGTGAGTTTACAGAACGTAGAGCTATCATTTATACTATGTCTTTCACTGCAAAGGCATATCTCTACGGACCAGTTGTTTCTGGACAAGTTATTACTAAGGTACAAGTTGACCAGTTTAGTGATTCTGCATCAGCTGCACCTAAGAGAGAACAGAGATACACAGTTACTCCTGACCCTGTTACAGCTGATATGGATGATGATTTTGGATTCAATGAAACATCCTCATTCTTTACGGATGCAAAAACATTTAACCCAACTACGGGTCAAGACGAATAGGTAAACTATGGCATTACAAACAATAGGACTAGGTTCATCTGCAAATGATGGTAGTGGAGATACTTTAAGAGCTGCAGGAACCAAGATAAACGCAAATACTGGTGAAATATATGCAAGATTCGGGTCTGGGTCTGGTAATGGTGCAACTCTGGAAACTGCAACATCAGCTAATATTCTGGTAGGAAACGGAACTAAATTTGCAAGCGTAGCAACAAGTGGAGATTTCAATATCTCAAGTGCTGGTGCAATTAATGTAAGAACTGATTCTTCAGGTGTAAGTAAAATTACGATACCATCTGGTTCTGCTCCAGGCACCACTACAAATACTCTGTATAATATTGGAGGTGCATTATACTTTAATGGTGCAGTTGTTGGTTCTGGAAACGTAACAGGTATGACTGCATTTTCAGTTAATTCAAATGGAGCAGGATCTGCCTCAAGTTCAATCACTCAAGGTAATACTTTAAATTTAAATGGTGGTACAGGTATTACAGCGGTATCTGCAAATAACGATGTAGTAACATTTTCCATTGATAATACAGTAGTCGCAACTCTGACAGGAACTCAGACACTTACAAATAAAACTCTGACAAGTCCAGTTCTTGGAGGTACAACCACAACAGCTTCTGGTAACTTAATCGTTGATCCTGCAACTCAAATATTGGAGGTAAAAGGTGATGGTTCATCAACTGAGGGTGGAATACAGTTAAATTGTCGTGTCAATACTCATGGGCAAAAAATACTTGCACAACCTCATAGTGAGGGAGTCACTAATACGATGTTACTTCCAAAAGGTGCTAACTCAACTCTGGTTTCAGAGGTATCAACATCTACACTGACAAATAAAACAATTGATGCAAATGGAAC
This sequence comes from Flavobacteriales bacterium, assembly GCA_002697505.1. GTDB lineage: Bacteria > Bacteroidota > Bacteroidia > Flavobacteriales > BACL11. Next base: position 4,339 of record NZWA01000074.1, read on the forward strand.
GGGAAACTCTATTACAAACCTAGAGGTTGCTGACTTTGCAGCTGCATCAATCATAACTCAGAGTGAAGGTATTAGTTCAAATAATAATGACACTACTATTCCAACATCAGCGGCAGTAAAAGCATACGCAGATTCAGTCGGTGGTGGAGGTGGTGGTAGTACAATTGTTGTTCAAGATGAAGGTTCCGCCTTATCAACAAATGCCACTACGTTAAACTTTGTAGGTGCTGGTGTGACAGCTAGTGGTACTGGTGCAGTCAAGACAGTAACAGTTAATGCTGGAGTATCTACTTTAGCTGCATTGACTGATACTGCAATTACAAGTGCAGCTGCAGGAAATATATTATTACATGATGGGTCAGACAGTTTTGACAACAAAGTTGTAAAATCAAATGATATTACTTTAGCTCATACAGCTGCACTCGCAATACCTATGGGTGGATTTACTTTCGGTCCAATATCTGCTGATGGTACAAGTCATTATGTTTTTGCAAACTATACAAGTGGAGGTGCAAATTCACCTGATCCTCATCTCTATTTACTTTCAGATATGGCTTACATATTTGACCTGAGTGGTCTTGGTGGTGCCCATCCTTTTCAAATTGAATCTGGTGGGTCTGCATTGACAACATCAAATGGTGCAGATGGGTTGATACATATTGCTACAAATGGGACAGTATCAACTGGAACATCAGCAAATGCAAAAACTTCTGGTTTGTTGATCTGGAAAGTTCCACACTTTACAGCTGCAAGTACAGGAACCTATACTTATCAATGTACTTCTCATTCAGGTATGCAAGGTGCTATTACCATAAAGACACTTGAAACTATAACATGATATGGAAACTCTTGACCAAATTCTAGGTATTGCTGAAAATGCAGTCACAACAACTCAACCAACAACTCCAGCAATACCCAGACCTCAAACTACGGATGAGGATGAGGATGATTTCAAATACAGTAGAGAAAACCTCTACCACATTATTGAAAGGGGGCAAGATGCCCTTGAAGGTGTACTCAAAGTAGCTCAGGAAACAGACCATCCCAGAGCATATGAGGTTGCAGGACAATTGTTAAAAACCAATGCTGACAATGCAGAGAAGTTGGTCAATTTGCAGACAACCAAAAAGAAAGTTAGAGAAGAATCTGGACCTAAAAATGTCACTAATGCATTGTTTGTAGGTTCTACTACTGAACTTCAGAAACTCATAAAGGGAAAATGAAAACATTCAGAGAATTTACAGAAGAACCATGTTGTGAAGATTGTTACGACCATCAACTACAAGAGGCTGAGTATCAAGGTAAAAAAGTTACTCTGAATGACCCAAAAAGGTCCAGTGATGGTAAAAAGAAATTCTATGTTTACGTCAAGAACGAAAAGGGTAATGTAATCAAGTTAGGATTCGGAGACCCAAACATGGAAATAAAACGAGATGACCCTGCAAGGAGAAAGTCATTTCGTGCAAGACATAATTGTGCAGACCCAGGCCCCAAATACAAAGCAAGGTATTGGAGTTGTTATCAATGGAGAGCAGGAGCAAAGGTAGATAACTAATGAAAACATACAAAGAAATAAAAGAAGCGGTCAGTGCGGCACAACAAGCTGCAATTGCTATTGACATGAAAAAAAAGGGTAAAACACCCAAAGGTGAAGAAACTCTAGATGAGAAAAGTGTTCCTAATAACCCTGAACTTTGGTCCAGAGCAAAAGCACTTGCAAAACAAAAGTTCGATGTTTATCCATCAGCCTATGCAAATGGATGGGCCGCAAAATGGTACAAATCTAAAGGTGGAACTTGGAGTAGTAAATGACCTACGATGAGTTTAGAGAAGACCTACGTAAGTGGTTCAGTAAAGACAATCCTCAAGGTGGGTGGAAACGTATAGGAACAGATGGCTCTGTATTGGGTCCATGTGCTAGAGATGATACGGATGGTGATGGTGACCCAGATGGACCGAAACCAAAATGTATGTCAAATCGTAAAATTCGACAACTTACCAAAAAACAAAGAGCAAATGCAGTAAGACAGAAACGCAAACACGATTCTGACCCAGACCGCAAAGGTAAACCAATCAATGTATCTAACTTTGGAAAAGGTAAGTTATAAGGTCTTTCAATGAAAACATTTAGACAGTTTGTTGAAGTTCCAAGAATCCCCAGAAAGAAGGGACAACCCGCTGGTAGTGACAAACATTCTGACCTTTATACAGATGAAAATCCAAAGGGAACAATTCATGGATTGAAATTTGCAACTGTAAAGGATGCAGAAGCTAGTGTGCGTAAAATAGAGAATAGTGGAAAGAAACACGCACACAAAATACAAGCTGCAATAGCAATGGAACAACGAGCAAGAGTGATGGGAAAGAAAGGTGCTGCAGCTGTATATCGTAGTTACATCGAAAAGATGAAAAAGATTACAAAACAAAAGATGAATGAGGATGTGTCTCGTTCAGATTTAGACCAGATAGAAAAATATGCAGACAAATTGTTTGCAGCTGTAGGGATTGACGTAGAGTTTACTCGACATTTTCTGGATAGGGTAAACGATGAAAGAAACAAAAAACCAATCAATACTGCTGAACTTATTAGATTGTTTAGACTCACTTATAAAAAGTACGGAAAGAAGATTCCAAAAATGGGACCAGATGCTCAAGCCGTTATCCATGACATGGAGACAGATATTAATATGCCTTTTGTTCTTAATGTTGATAAGTCAGGTATGCTTGATATGGTGGCTAAAACAGTAATGAGAAAGAAGGATTTTAAAACTACAAATCCAAAATTGAATGTCTGATAATGTATATCTTGGGAATCCCAATCTCAAGAAAGCGAATGTCCAAATCGAGTTTACGCCGGAGCAAATTCAAGAGTATGCTCGATGTATGGAAGACCCGGCATACTTCATAGAAAACTATATCAAGATAGTAAGTATAGATGAAGGTCTTGTACCATTTGCCCTCTATCCTTTCCAAAGAGATATGGTGCAAACCTTCCATACCAATCGCTTCTCAATTTGTAAACTTCCTAGACAATCGGGTAAATCCACAACAATTATTTCGTATCTTCTACATTACTGTTTGTTCAACGCTTCAGTCAATGTTGCGATTCTTGCGAACAAAGCTGCGGTTGCAAGAGACCTCTTAGGAAGGCTACAACTCGCATACGAGCATCTACCAAAGTGGTTGCAACAAGGGGTTATGTCTTGGAACAAGGGGTCTCTTGAACTTGAAAATGGCTCTAAAATTCTTGCAAGTGCAACATCCTCAAGTGCAGTTCGAGGTGGTTCTTACAACATCATCTTTCTTGATGAGTTTGCATACGTTCCAAATAATATNGCAGANCAGTTCTTCAGTTCAGTCTATCCTACNATTTCCTCTGGTAAAACATCNAAGGTGATGATGGTAAGTACACCACANGGAATGAATATGTTTTACAAGATGTGGAATGATGCAGANAATGGTAGAAACNCTTATGTTCCTATTGAGGTGCATTGGAGTGAGGTTCCAGGCCGTGATGAGAAGTGGAAAGAAGAAACTATTAAGAACACAAGTGAGCAACAATTCAATGTAGAATTTGAATGCGAGTTTCTTGGATCAGTAAACACTTTGATCAATGCAGCTAAATTAAAAACACTATCTCACAATAATCCCACACAAGATAATGCAGGACTCAAGGTATATGAAAAACCTAATCCTGAATCTGGATACGTTTTGATTGCTGATGTATCCAGAGGTATTGCAAGCGATTACTCTGCATTTGTGGTGATGGATGTCTCAGAGGTTCCTTATAGACAAGTTGCAGTTTACAGAGACAATGAAATTAAACCTATGAATTTTCCTCAGATTATTCACAAGGTTGCAACTGCGTATAATCTTGCATACGTGATGGTCGAGATTAATGATATTGGAGCTCAGGTTGCAGATGCATTGCAGTTTGATCTAGAATACGACAATCTCATTATGACTACCATGCATGGTCGAAATGGTCAAATGGCAGGAGGGGGTTTCTCTGGTAAGAAAGCACAGTTAGGTGTAAGAACAACAAAAGCACTTAAAAAAGTGGGTTGCTCGAACTTTAAAACCATGCTAGAAGCAGACAAAATTTTCATACAAGACTTTGACACTATTGTAGAATTGACAACATTTATATCTAAGGGTCAATCCTATGAAGCTGATGAGGGTGCAACTGATGATCTGGTAATGTGTTTGATTCTATTTGGTTGGTTGTCTGATCAGACATACTTCAAAGAACTGACCAATATGGATATTCGTCAGCAACTTTGGAAAGAAAAAGAAGACCTAGTAGATCAAGATATGGCTCCATTCGGTTTCGTATTAGATGGAGTTCATGATGAGTTTGGTTCCAAGATTGGACACACTATAGATGAGTATGGATCAACTTGGTCGCCTGTAGTGCAATCACATAAAGAATGGTTAGAAGATTGGTGATAATTCTATATCATTTTCTATCTTACTTCTACAATTCATACACACAACCTTATTCGTCCTAATCTTTTCCAGTATAGGCTCTCTGAGTTTTTCTCTGAGTCCTTTTGATCTTGAAACGATTCGGATCTCTTGGTTGTCAGGGTAGAAGACCAAGGCACACGTTTCTGATTCCCCACAGTGTACGCATGATTTATCGGCCAAGTATTCGTTAATCCATATATCACGTTTTCTCCTTGCTTTCTTTACTCCCTCTTTGATTGTATTTTTATACTTCTCGTAATGGGTCATAATAACATATTTATGTTATAAAAACCCTTCTGAAGAACCTCAAATGTCTAAATATAGGAGATAACACTTCTAATTTAAGGAGATGGAATGGCGTTTCAAGTTTCACCTGGCGTACAGGTAACAGAAAAAGATTTAACAAACGTAATTCCTGCTGTTGCAACATCCATTGCTGGAATCGTCATGGCCGCACAAAAGGGGCCTGTCGGTGAAATTACTGCAATCTCGTCCGAAGAAGAACTTGCTTCTGTATTCGGTAAACCTCAATCTTCAGGAAATCAATTTGAAGATTGGTTTTGCGCTGCCAACTATTTGGGTTATGGTAATGCATTGAGAGTAGTAAGAGCTGAAGGAAGTGCATTGAAAAATGCTGGAACAAGTGGGACTGCAATTTTGATTAAATCTACTACAGATTATGATAATAATTATAGAGCAAATCAATCAAGTACTGGTGATTATAATGCTCGAACTGCTGGATCATGGGGAAACAGTATTAAAGTTTCTGTATGTCCAAGTGCTACTGAATTTGAACAAACATTCAGTGGTGGTGAAGATACAGCCGGTGTAGTTGAAACTGCACTTAACGGCGGTGCAACATCATTTGTTGCAGACAACAGTGGTGGTTCAGGATACAATGTTGGTGATATCATCAACTTTGGAGAGGCTGATGGAGGTGAATATAAAATCACTGCAATTTCCTCAGACACTATAACCTTTGAAAGATTTGGATCTGCAAATACCGAAGGTGGTATTCGTACTCCGGGCACAGGAGTTATTCCTGATAATCAAGATGTTCGTAGACGATGGGAATTTTATGATCTCTTCACATCTGCCCCAGGCACATCCGATTATGTAAAAGATCGTTCTGGTGTTAATACTGGAGATGAGATGCATATCGTTGTTATTGATGAAGATGGAGAAATTACAGGGACTCCAGGCGAAATTCTGGAGACTTTTGAAGGAGTTTCAAAACTTTCTGATGCTAAAAAGGCAGATGGAAGTACAAACTACTATCGTGATGTTCTGTATAATCAGTCTGCATATATCTACAACATGAATCACCCATCAAGTGGTGGTACAGGTTGGGGTAATGATATTGCAACTCAGGCAGCAACTCTTTTCACTGCTTCTACTCAAAGTATTCAAAATATTAGTTTGACAGGAGGAGTTGATTCTTATGTAATGACATCGGGAGAAAAGAAATCTGGATTTGATCTTATGAAAGATACAGAGACAGTTGAAATTACTCTTCTGATGAATGGTAGAGAAATTGACGACACAAACGGAACAGATGCTATCAATGCAATTGATATGGCAACTGATCGAAAAGATTGTGTTGCATTTGTTTCACCACCAGCAAGTGATGTTGTTGGAGTTTCGAGTGAAGTTACTCAAACTGCAAATGTCAAAGCATTCATGGACAAGATGCCTTCTAGTTCATACGGATTTCTTGACAGTGGGTACAAGTATATGTATGACAAGTACAATGACACGTATCGATACGTTCCATTGAACGGAGATATGGCTGGTCTTTGTGCAAGGACAGATCTTGTTGCAGATTCATGGTTCAGTCCAGGCGGATTCAATCGTGGTCAGGTGAGGGGTGCAGTTAAACTTGCATACAATCCTCAAAAAGCAAACAGGGACATTCTTTATAAAGCAAGAGTGAATCCAGTTTGTTCTTTCCCAGGCCAAGGAACAGTACTGTTTGGTGATAAAACATCACAGTCAAAACCAAGTGCATTTGATAGAATCAATGTACGAAGATTGTTCATTACTCTTGAGAAAGCAATTGCAACTGCTGCTAAATTTCAGTTGTTTGAGTTCAACGATGAGTTCACACGTGCTGGGTTCCGAAATCAAGTCGAGCCTTTCTTGCGTGATGTACAGGGTCGAAGGGGTATTACAGACTTCTTGGTAGTTTGTGATTCAACTAACAACCCAGGCTCAGTCATTGATCGTAACGAGTTTGTTGCTGATATCTTTATCAAACCTGCTCGGTCTATTAACTTTATTTCTCTGAATTTCATTGCCACGAAAACTGGTGTTGCATTCAGTGAAGTAGTTGGGGCGTAAGGAGGAATAAATGGCAAACATTAATGACTTTAAAGCGGTTCTTGCAGGTGGCGGAGCTCGTGCTAATCAGTTCCAAGTCACCATGCCTTTTCCCGGCTATGCTGCACAGGGAGGAGAGACAAGGGTTATGTCTTTTCTTTGCAGAACAACAAACTTGCCAGGGCAAACTTTAGGTGAAGTTCCAGTTCCATTCAGAGGACGAACACTGTATATTGCTGGTGATCGTACTTTTGAAACATGGACAACTACTGTTATGAATGACACTGATTTCTTACTCCGAAATGCTTTTGAGCGTTGGATGAATGGAATCAATGCACTTTCAGACAATAGTGGTTTGGAAAATCCATCCGATTACCAAGTTGATGCATTTGTAGATCAACTGGATCGTGCTGGATCAGTAATTAAGTCCTATACCTTCAGAGGATTGTTCCCTACAACAATAGATAATATTGAATTGGGATACGATACTAATGATGCCGTAGAGGAATTTGCAATAACCTATCGTTATCAGTTTTTTGAATCAAATACTACTACTTAATATTCCGTATAAATATTTACTACGTGAATAATACGGAGCATTATGGCACAGTTATTTGGTTTTCAAATCACTAGGGCTTCAAAGGATAAGGGAGAACTACCAAGTTTTGTTCTCCCTGAACCTGAGTCTGGTGCAACCACTCAAGCTGGATTTTACAGCGAATTTCTGGATTTAGATGCTACTGCAAAAAACGAGTATGAACTTATTCGTAGATAT
>NZWA01000075.1 GCA_002697505.1 Flavobacteriales bacterium
AAAGAAAATAAAATGATCCAAAATATATTAAAACTACAAAAGATAAAAGTAACTAAAATCATGACTCCAAGAGTTGTTGTTGTATCAATTAATGAAAATACAACACTAAAAGAGTTTCAAAAAGAAAAAAAATTACTCACTTTTTCTAGAATTCCTATTTTTTCTGAAGATAGCGAAAAGATAAATGGATATATTTTCTTACAAGATATTTTAGAAGAACTAACAAAAGATAAAAATTCCAACCGTCTAGTAAAAGAATTTAAAAGAGATATTCTTATTGTTCCTTACAATAAAACTTTATTTAATCTGTGGGATGAACTTTTAGAAAAAAAAGAGCATATTGCAATTGTAGTAGATGAATATGGAGGACTGGATGGAATAGTAACTATGGAAGATATAATTGAAACATTACTAGGATTAGAAATCACCGATGAAAACGATACAGTTATTGATATGCAAAAATATGCAAAAGAAAAATGGGCAAAAGATAAATCAAAAAAGTCAGTTAAAAATTTATAAATAATTAGATTAATTAATCAACTTAATTAGATAATTATTATGTACGACGTTGTAATACTTACTGAATCAAGATATTTAAATCCCAAAAAAACTAATTGGTACATAGATCAAGTTTTACTTGAGGATAACATATTATTAAAGGAATTAGAAAAATGTAATTTAAAGGTAATCAAAAAAGATTGGTCTGATAACAAATTTGATTGGAAACAAACAAGATATGCAATCTTTAGAACTACATGGAATTACTTTGACAAATTTGATACATTCATTAAATGGTTTGAAAAAACAAAAAGAGAAACATTATTTATCAATTCTAAAGAAATTATACTTTGGAACCTAAACAAAACCTACTTACAAGAACTTTCAAAAAAAGGAATAAATATTGCAAAGACAATTTTTGTAGAAGAAAAGCAAAAAATTACACTTAAAGATTTATTTAAAAAAAGCCAATTTAATGAAGCAATAATTAAACCATCTGTTTCAGGTGCAGCTCGTGATACATTTAAAATCACAAAAAAAAACCACAAAAAATTTGAAAGTAATTTTCAGAAACTAATTAACAAAGAGTCATTTTTGTTTCAAGAATTTTTAAAAGATATACAGATTTTTGGAGAAATATCTATTATTTTAATTGATGGAGAATATACTCATGCTGTAAGAAAGATAGCAAAAAAAGGCGATTTTAGAGTTCAAGATGATCATGGAGGAACAGTTGAAGTATATAATCCAGTCAAAGAAGAAATTGAATTTGCAAAACTATGTGTTAGTAAATGTCCATCAAAGCCTATTTATGCAAGAGTTGATTTAATTTATGACAATAAAAAAAATATATCACTTGGCGAATTAGAATTAATTGAACCTGAACTATGGTTTAGAAACAATACTAAATCCGCAAAACTATTGGCAAAAAAAATATCTAATTTAGCATCTTCCAGATTAAAACCGAAACTCCAGTAAAAGAAATAATTGACATAAAAAAAGAGGTCCAAAAATTTAAACCTCTATTTTTTTGATATGATGCAACAAAAAAGGATAATAAAAAAATTATACCAATAGCATAAATCATCTATTTTTCAGAAAGAAGAAATATATCAAAATTAATTTCGTCATGTATGATTTTATCTCCGAGGTCTTTAAAAATATTACCAGACTTGTAAACCACATCCCATTTCGTCCTGTCAATAACAATATTTGCTGTTGCAAGAAAATTATTTCTTTTAATTGTAACATTAGCTGCAAATACAATCTTGTTTGTAATCCCTTTGATAGTTAAATCAGCTGTTATTTTATAAATATTATCTGGTCTTTGCTCAGCAGAAGTAATCACAAGTTTTGATGTTGGAAAATTTTCAACATCAAAAAAATCTTCATTCTTTAAGTGTTCTTCAATCCAACCTCTCTTTTTTTCGGACTCAATATCTGTGTTTTTGATACTTGTCATATCAATTACAAACTCTCCACCAACTAATTTTCCGTGATCAAGTATTAACTTACCAGACTTGATGTCAATTGTACCTGAATGGTCCTCACCAGGTTTAGAACCAGTCCAAGTAATGGTTGAATTTTTATGATTAACCATTACATCAATTTGATGAGCAAGTAAGACATTAGAAAAAGAAACAGATAACGTAAGAAATAAGATTACAATATTTTTCATATTTAAATTTTTTATATGTTATTAATCAAAAATACATAATTTTACACAAAAAAATAAGTTTAAGTGTTAAAGATAAATAAGTTTACATTTGAGAATAAAGAACTCAGAGAACAAGCATTTGCAATTAGACACAACGTTTTTGTAATTGGACAAAATTGTCCTAAACATTTGGAATATGAAAATGAAGAATCTTCTACTCATTTTTTATTAACCTTTAATGGTAAAGCTGTTGCAACTGCACGTCATAGAAAGACAAAATTAGGCTATAAGCTTGAAAGGTTTGCTGTGTTAGAAAAAGAAAGAGGAAAAGGCTATGGACATGAGATTTTAAAAGAAATACTTAGAGATTTAGTCAATTTTCAAGGAACTATTTACATGCATGCTCAAGTCGATGTATTACCTTTTTATGAAAAACTTGGCTTTAAAAAGATTGGAAATATCTTTGAAGAAGCAAATATTAATCATTACAAAATGATATTAGATAAAACTAAACACTGAGTTTACTAACCCATGAATATTTATCCGGGTATCTTCCTCTCTGAATATTTTGAAAAATTGTTTTAATTTCTAAAGACTTTGGATTAGATTTTTTTGGTATTAATATTTTCTCATCTCTGTAAGTAATAGAATTTATTGGACTTATTGTAACTGCGGTTCCCGTACCGAAGGCTTCTTGTAGCTTATGATTTTTATTTGCTTCAATTAATTCATCAACAGAAACTTCTCGTTCTTCAACTTCAATATTTAAATCATTAGCAATTTTAATTACACTATCTCTTGTTATACCCGCCAAAATACTATCTGTTAATTTCGGGGTAATTAACTTACTATCAATCACGAACCAAATATTCATAGTTCCAGCTTCTTCAATATATCTATGCTCTTTTGCATCAGTCCATATAATCTGAGTAAAACCTTTATTCTTAGCAATTTTTGCAGGATAAAAAGAAGCTGCATAATTTCCGGATGCCTTAGCAAAACCTACTCCACCAGATGCTGCTCTCGTATACTTTTCTTCAATTATTACATCTATATCATTTGTATAATATGTAGTAGTTGGCGATGTTATAATAACAAATTTATATTCATCTGACTCACATGCCTTAATATACTCTGCTGAAGCAAAAATAAATGGCCTTATGTAAAGGGAATAGTTATCGTCTTTTATACACCAATTTTGATCAAGATGTAATAATTGATCTAAACCAGATAAAAAAATCTCATTAGGAATTTCGGGAATTGAGAGTCTCTTTGCCGATCTATTTAATCTGTTAAGATTATCTTTTTTTCTAAACAATAATATTTCATTTGAATCATTTTTAAAAGCCTTCATACCTTCAAAGATAGATTGACCATAATGTAATGCCTGAGTAGCAGGAGTCATTTCTATCGGACCATATGGAACAATTTCAGGAGTTTGCCACTTATTATTTTTGAAATTACAAATTAACATATGATCAGAAAAAACTCTTCCAAAAGGAAGATTTGAAAAATCTGTTTTTGACAGCCTAGATTGACTAGTTTTAATAATTTTCATTAAATTCGTAATACAGCCTGCAAATTTACCAAAAAAAGATAAATGATTATTTTATTAACTATTTTAAATATTTAAATAATCAATAATACATGAAAGATAATAAAATTATAATAACAAATGATGGTTCACACTCGATTTACTCATCAAAGTTTAAAGAATCATACCATTCATTAAATGGATCAATTTCTGAATCTCTACATGTATTTATAAAAAATGGATTAAAAACTGTATATAAAGAAAATATAAATGTCCTAGAGGTAGGATTTGGAACAGGACTTAATGCATTATTAACTATTATTTATAATAAAAAGAAAAAAATTAATTTTCATACAATTGAAAAATATCCAATTACTAAAGAAATATATGAAAAATTAAACTATTGTGAAAAGTTAAAAATTAAAGANAATATNTTNNTTGATCTTCANGANAAAAGTTGGAATAAACNNCACGATATAAACAAACACTTCACCTTTNATAAACATCTTACATCGGTTCAAAAANTTTCAATAAATTTAAGATTTGATATAATTTACTATGATGCTTTTTCGCCAAGAAANGATNATGAAATGTGGTCATATAAAATACTATCAAAAATGTTCAATTTATTANAATACAATGGCTTTTTAGTNACATATTGCGCTCAAGGAGAAGTGAAAAGNACTTTAAAAAAAATTGGCTTCAAAGTTGAAANTTTAAAAGGTCCTTTATCAAAAAGAGAGATGNTAAAAGCTATTCGAATATAGCTGATAAAATTAACTTAAATCCTCTGAAAGCGCAATAAAATACTGCGGGTAGTAAAAGNAGTCCTATTANAAAAACAGTGTAACTTCCANATCTCATATTNTTTGACCCAATNTAAATTAAAATNGCAGATAAAAAAACTAACGTNACNAATCCNANCAGCCAAAACCCTCCTCTTAAAATTTTATCTTTATTCATAATTTAAAATTACATTTCTTACTGAACCANATTTTTCAAGTANACNATTTGCAGTATCATAATCAATATTTTTTTCTTTCATNATAATTTTTACCGCTCTATCAACTAGTTTATTATTTGCAATTTGCATGTCAACCATTTTGTTTCCTTTAACTCTTCCAAGACCTATCATAACAGAAGTTGAAATCATATTTAAAACAAGNTTTTGTNCTGTTCCAGCTTTCATTCTTGTGCTTCCTGTTACAAACTCNGGNCCTACAACAACTTCTAATGGNAAGTCAGAGTATTTTGCANCTTGAGTATTATNGTTACAGACAATACATGAAGTTGTTATATTGTTTTCTTGACATTTTTTTAAAGCACCAACAACATAAGGAGTCGATCCAGAGGCAGCAATTCCTATTACAATNTCATTNGAATTTATATTTTTTTGCTGCAAATCATGCCATCCTAAAATTTTNTTATCTTCNGCAAACTCTACTGCTTTTCGTATTGCCTTGTCTCCACCTGCAATTAATCCAATAAATAANTCATGACTAACNCCAAAAGTAGGTGGACANTCAGAAGCATCTAATATTCCTAATCTTCCTGATGTTCCAGCACCAATATAAAAAANACGACCATTATTTTTTACTTTAGTGATAATCTCAANNACNAGNTCATTAATATCAGGNATAACTTTTTTTACGCAAGCAGCTANCTTATGATCTTCTTNATTTATATTTGAAAGAATCTCAATAAGATTCATTTTTTCTAAATCATTATAATNAGAATCTNATTCAGTTGTTTTAGACATTAATAAATGGCAGGATATTTAGCTGGATCAACCTCATNCATCATTTCATAAACTTTTTCAAANACATCTTCTTTGGAAGGTTTTGTAAAATAATCTCCATCTTTNCCATATGGNGGTCTATGTTCNTTTGCTGTTAATGTTGATGGTTTAGAGTCTAAATACTTGTAACCTTCTTGATCTTCNATTACCTGCTGTAAAATAAATGAACTNGCACCTCCTGGAACATCTTCATCAATAACTAACANTCTATTNGTNTTTTTAACACTTTNAACAATATCGTGACNAATATCAAATGGNATTAAAGTTTGTACATCTATAACATCACAGCTGATTCCNGANTCACTCAATAGTTCAGCAGCTTCCATAACTATTCTCCAAGTACTTCCATAAGTAACTAAAGTAATATCAGAACCTGATAANGTNTTTTCTATTTTNCCAAGCGGNACTCGAAATTCTCCAATATTNTTTGGTAATTTTTCTTTTACTCTNTAACCNTTTAGACATTCTATTACCATCGCTGGTTCATCAGCTTGCATCAAAGTATTGTAAAAACCAGCTGCACGNGTCATATCTCTTGGAACACAAAGATTAATTCCNCTTGTTCCATGTAATATCATACCAATAGGTGAACCAGAATGCCAAATACCTTCTAACCTATGACCTCTNGTTCTAATAATTAGTGGGGATATTTGTCCACCATGAGTTCTNTAATGAAGAGAAGANATGTCGTCTACCATAGGNTGAAAACCATAAATTACGTAGTCAAGGTATTGCATTTCAGCNATTGGCNTTAAACCTCTTAAAGANAATCCAATTCCCTGACCAATTATTGTTGCTTCTCTAATACCTGTATCAGCAACTCTTTCNTCTCCAAANTTCTCTTGTAAACCTTCACATCCTTGGTTTACACCACCAATTTTACCAACATCCTCACCAAAAATCATCGCCTCNGGAATCTTCTCAAACATNTAATGAAAATTATCTCTAAGAATNATTCTTCCGTCAACTTCTTGTGNATTTNCGTCATACTCAGGCTTTACCTCNNCNACATTTCGCNCNGAGTTTATGGACNTGTTATAAAGCTTGGTATTATANCGTTGGTGATTTTCTTGATTAACTCTNTTAATAAATCTTTTCAAATCNTCTTTTTCAGGCAGNTCATGCTTAGTCAACATTGCCAATAAATTTCTAGCTTTNGATAAATAATCTCTTCTAAACAANCCATACATTGATGACTGATTAAGATCCTTAATCCANTCTGGAATTTCAGNAATTGATAGTTTNGAATAAANAGAGTTNAAAATATTAATTAGTTCTTTTAACTCANTTTTGATTGGNNTTTGATATTCCTGCCAAGCTTCTTTTCTTTGTTGTTTGACAGAATCAANTGATTCTTTNTCAATTAATTCAANTTCTTNGAAAGTAGCAATATTATTATCTAAAATCCATTCTTTAAATTTTTTAATACAATCATACTCTTCCTCCCACTTTAAGCGATCCTTGCTTTTGTATCTTTCGTGTGAGCCTGAAGTTGAATGTCCAGTTGGCTGAGTCATTTCAACTACATGAACAATTGAAGGAATATGATCTTTCCTCGCTAACTTCTCTGCTTTTTCATAAGCTTCTATTAGTGCAGGATAATCCCATCCCTTTACCTTAATAATTTCAAATCCAGCATTATTTTTATCTCTTTGAAAACCAGCCAATACTTCTGATACATCAGACTTAGTCATTTGTATTTCATTTGAAACAGAAATTCCATAACCATCATCCCAAATTGAAATAACTGCTGGAACTTGTAATACTCCAATTGCATTTACAGCCTCCCAAAAATGACCTTCAGCACATGAGGAATTACCAATTGTTGCAAAAACTATTTCTGATCCATTATTTGTAAAATTTGATTTTTGTTTTGCTAACTCCTTATTGTTTCTATATACCTGTGATGCCTGCGCAAGACCAACAAGTCTTGGAAACTGCGAAGCTAGACATGCCATGTCAGATGTTGAATTTTTTTGTTTCATTAAGTTTTTCCAACTTCCATCCTCGTTTAAAAAATGTGTACCGAAATGATTCATCATTTGACGTGATCCAGAAGATGGTTCTCTTTCTAACTCTGGATCTCCATAAAGAGCAGAAAACATGTGTTTTGGAGAATATTGTCCAATAGCAGTCATAAATGTCTGATCTCTATAATATCCAGCTCTAAAATCTCCATCTTTAAATGTTTTTGTAAGTGCTACTTGAGCAAGCTCTTTTCCATCTCCAAAAATTCCAAAACTTCCTTTTCCAGATAATACATCTCTTCTACCAAGAGCACTTGAGTCTCGAACTTCTCTAATTAACCTGTAATCTGTGAGAATTGTTTTTTTAAACTCATCTCTAGTAATTTTTGTTTCTTTTGTATCTTTCATTGTCATGTATTTCAAAACTGCAAAAATAATTATTATTTCTAAATAACTTATGTTTTTTTTAATAACCAAAAAAATTATCGTAAAATATTAATTTTTAAAAAAGATTATTAAATTTGCAACCCTCATTTGAGGATTAATCACAGAGATGGTTTAACCAAAAATTTTAAAAATGGCAACAAGAATTAGATTAGCTAGACATGGTAGGAAGAAAAAAGCATTTTATCATATAGTCGTAGCAGACCAAAGATCTCCTAGAGATGGAAGATTTATTGAAAAATTAGGTATCTACAACCCAAACACTAACCCAGCAACAATAAATATTAAATTTGACAATGCTGTTGAATGGCTTCTTAAAGGAGCACAACCTTCTGACACTGTAAGGGCAATTTTTTCTTACAAAGGTATTTTAATGAAAAAGCACCTGCTTGCTGGAGTAAAGAAAGGCGCATTTAGTGAAGAAGAAGCAGAAAAACGATACAGTGCTTGGCTAGAAAATAAAGAAAAACTAATTTCTGAAAAAGAAACTGCCATTGAAAAAAAGAAAGAACAAGAACGCAAGGAAAAACTCAAGGCGGAGAAATTGAAAAGTGAAGAAAGACTAAAAGCACAAAAAGAATCTGAGAGTAAAGCTCCAACAGAGGAAGCTCCAGCAGAGGAAGCTCCAGCAGAAGAAGCTCCAGCAGAAGAAGCTCCAGCAGAGGAAGCTCCAGCAGAG
>NZWA01000076.1:0-15428 GCA_002697505.1 Flavobacteriales bacterium
TATGAACTTAATCTTCCCTTTGATAATACTTTGAAAGTGTTAACATCCTACAACAAAATTTTTAAAAGAAGTCTAAAATATAATGAAGAAATATCAAGTTTGTTAGTTAATTTGTACCAGGGAAGCAGTCAATATATAAATGCATATAATCAACTAAATACTTTAGTTTCTCTTGACAATGACAAGCAACTCACAATGCAAAATATCTCATATATTTTAGGTGTTCAGTCTTATAATAAACGAAATTACAATCAAGCAATTCAATATTTTGAAAAATCTAATAATTTTCCAATTAATTCTGAAATTTATTTTATGAGCTGTTTTTGGTTAGCAGAATCATTTTACAAATTGAAAGATTATGAAAATGCAATTAGTATTCATAAAAAAATAGCTTATTTTTCAAATGAAAAACTAAATGATTATGTTGTAAATCAAAAATATAATAATGCGTATTGTTTTTTCAAAACCAAAAACTATAAATCAGCAATTGAGTGTTTTAAAATATTTGAAAAAAACTCAAAAGATAGTGTTTATTTAAACGATACATATCTAAGAATTGCGGATGGTTACTTTATGCAAAAAAATTATTCTAAAGCTCATAAATATTATCAAAAAGCGTTTAATTTTAATTTATTTGATAGTGATTATGCTTTATATAAAAGCTCTATTGCATTAGGCTTACTAAATAAGAATTTAGAAAAGGTTAGTAATTTAAAAAAGATTGTTTCTGATTTTTCTAGTTCAATATATTATGATGTTTCTTTGTATGATATAGCAAATTATTATAAAAATATAAACAATTATGATTTAGCATTAAAATATTTTAATCAAGTTATTGATCATTCAATTGAAAGTCAACTTTTATCAGGTTCTTATTTAGGAAAAGCTATGCTCTATTTAAATAATAACGAATATAATAATGCTTTGGATAATTTTTTTATTATTACTAATAAATATCCCAAAACAAAGTATTTTAAAGAAGCTATTTCTGGAATTGAAAGAGCTTATACTTCGATAGGAAAAATTGAGGAATATTTAGTTTTTGTTGAGAGTTTGCCAGATTATAGTTTATCTAAACATGAGCAAGACACATTAATTTACAATACTGCATTTATTAAATTTTCAGAAAAAAAATATCAATCAGCAATTGAAATTTTTAAAAAATATTTAGATGATTTTGTAAACGGAAATTTTTATATTGATGCGTTATATTATAGTGCTGTTTCATCAGTTGAGCTTAATGATTCATCATCCGCTACTTTATATTATAATTTAATTTTAGAAAATAGTGATCAAAAGTTTAGAGAGCAATCTCTTATATACCTTGCAAGAAAATACTATAACTCTAAAAATTATAGTTTATCAAATAAGTATTATTTAGATTTAAAAGAGATTACGTCTAGCAACTCACTTAAAAGAGAAGTATTAATAAGATTGATGCATGGACATGAAAATATTAATCGAGAAAAAGCTGCTAAGTATGCAAATCAAGTTTTGGATTTTGATAAAAAAGATGATTGGTTGTTAAGTAAAGCCTATACGATCATAGCTAGAAACTCTTTTGATATTGGAAATTATATTAAATCAAAAAATCTTTATGAAAAGGTTGCATCTATTTCATTTTATGAAGAAGGTGCTGAAGCAATGTATTACATTGCTTATTTTTCTTTTTTAAATGATAGTCTTGTTCATGCTGAAAATATCATTTTTAAACTTGCTGACAAATATCATAGTGATCATTATATTGCAAAAGGTTTTATACTTCTTTCAGATATTTATAAAAAACAAAAAAATACTTTTCAAGCTAAAGCTACATTAGAAAGTGTTATTGCAAATCACGATGGAGATGATTTAATACAATTATCTCAAATAAAGTTGAAAAATATTTTGGATAACGAACAAAAAAATATATCCAAAATAGAATCTACATCAATAATTAATGTTTCTGAAAATGAGTTTGAGTATTTTTTTGATTATGACACTATTCAAATTGTAAATATTGAATATAAAGTTAATCCTGCAGACTCTTTAAAGTTAAATAATAGTATCCTTAAGAATAATTTAGATGAATAAAAGTTTGACAATAGTTTTTGTTTTAATTTTTCCTTTTTTAAATGCCCAAGACATTCCAAATATGGAGGTTAAAGTTAAAGAAGGGTATAAACCTTCAATTCAAGAGTCAGTAAAGTTAAATACTAATGCTATATATATCGACACATTAAAAAAAGACAGATCACAAGATTACAATCCAAATAATTTTAAATATAATTTTTTATATAATACAATAAAGCTATCACCTGCTAAAGTAAAATCTGATAAAATTTACCAAATCTATAATAATAGTCTATCTTTTTCAGCAGGTTATAAATCTGGTCCAAACTTCAGTTACCTACATAATAGTAATAGATCAAAAAATAAATCTTATTTTTTAATGATTAGTCATAATTCCATCAATTCAAATATCAAAACTGGAAATATTAATAATAAGTTTTGTCAATCTCAATCAAGAATAGATGCTGGCTATAAAAAAGTTTTATCAAAACAAATATTATACGCCAATTTACAATATAGTCGTAATATAAGTTCGTCTTACGGTAATTATATTCCAATCAGCTTTGAAACATTACAATCTAGATTTAATTTTGCTCAATTCATGTTGAGTCTAGAGACAATAGATAATGATAATTACTCTCAAAAAAGCACAGTATTTATTTCTGATTTAAATGAAAATTCTGAAAATATTGTAGGTTTTAATTCTTTAATTGATTTGGATCTTTTTAATTTACCTATCAGCTTAGAGATAAGCTTGGAGAATTTTTCAAATTTTAATAGTCCTCAATCTTTTGACTCAATTAAAAGCAAAAATATTTTTTTAGTAGGAGTTGCTCCATCAATAAAATTTAAAAAATATAAAATGGACTTAGATTTAGGTTTTGGATTTGATTATCAATCTGATGAGGGTTTTGATATATTTCCAAGTTTAATTTCGACTTATCATCCTGTTAAAAATATTATAAAAATAAAATTTGGAATTGAAGACAATAAGTATAGAAATACATATTACACCTTATATCAAAAAAACCCATTTATTTATACCTTAGGAACAAATCAGAAAATTATTGAAGAAGATTCAGAGCAAGAA
This sequence comes from Flavobacteriales bacterium, assembly GCA_002697505.1. Lineage (GTDB taxonomy): Bacteria > Bacteroidota > Bacteroidia > Flavobacteriales > BACL11. The sequence continues at coordinate 3,143 of NZWA01000076.1, forward strand.
CTGCGTACTACTGAGCTAAAAGAAATGTTTTTTGAATTTAGTAATATTCTAAGTAGTAAGGATGTTCTAGATTTAGAATTTAGATATGGAATGGTGTCTAATTTACCTTTTTTTGATAATAATTTAACATCATATAATAGGTTTAAAGTTTTTTATAAAGACGATGTTTGGCAAACACATTTGACATTATCATACAAAAGAAATATAAATGAAATTTTAAACTTAGAGTTTTCATCAGATTATTATCAATGGAATGATAATGAAATATCACATATGCCAAATTTATTTTTATCAATAGTTCCAAGTGTCAATTTGAGAGATAAAATTATTTTATTACCAAGTATAAAATTTATCGGACCCCAAAAAGCATATCTTAGTGAAACAAAATCATTACCGTCAAGAACTTATGTAGATGCTAAATTAGATTATAAATACAATAATAAACTAAATGCAACAATCGAGTTTAATAACATATTAAATATAAAGAAAGAGATTTGGAGAGATTATAAAGACATAGGCTTTTCAGGTCTAATTATGCTGACTTGGTCTTTTTAAAAGTTATTAACTTTTGTTGAAAAATAAGAAACTAATTGTTGTAATATAATTTATATTTACTATTGATAGTTGTATATTTGTTTGAGAGATAAAGTTTAATTTTTAATCATATATATGACTCAAAAAGATAATAAAGCGTATAGCGCAAGTAATATACAGGTCCTTGAAGGTTTAGAAGCTGTTAGAAAAAGACCTGCGATGTATATTGGAGATATAGGAATTAAAGGTCTACATCATTTAGTTTATGAAGTAGTTGATAATTCAATTGATGAGGCTCTTGCTGGTCATTGTACACACATAGATTGCTTTATTAATGAAAATAATTCTATAACTGTAAAAGATAATGGTAGGGGTATTCCAACAGGAATTCATGAGAAAGAAGGTAAGTCTGCTCTTGAGGTTGTAATGACTGTTTTACATGCAGGAGGAAAATTTGATAAAGGATCATATAAGGTTTCCGGTGGTCTTCATGGTGTAGGTGTTTCTTGCGTGAATGCGTTATCATCACACTTAAAGGTTAATGTTCACAGAGAGGGAAAGATCTTCGAGCAAGAATATAAAATAGGTGTTCCACAGTATGATGTTAAAGAAATTGGATCAACTGGTAAAACAGGAACTGAAGTTACTTTTCAGCCAGATGGTTCTATTTTTGAAGATACAGTATATCATTTTGATATTTTAGTTGCAAGATTAAGAGAGTTAGCTTATTTGAACAAAGGAATAAATATATCAATAACAGATAGAAGAAGAAAGGATGACGATGGCAATTTCGTTAAAGAAGATTTTTATTCTAAGGGAGGATTAAAAGAATTTGTATCTTTTTTAGATGCAACAAGAGATTCAATTTTAGATGATGTAATTTATTTTGATGGTGAAAAAGATGGTGTTCCAGTTGAAGTAGCTATGGTTTATAATTCTTCATATTCAGAAAATGTATTTTCATATGTAAATAATATTAATACTCATGAAGGTGGTACTCATTTATCCGGCTTTAGACGTGGTTTGACTCGTACTTTAAAGAAATATGCTGATGAATCAGGATTACTTAAAAAGGTGAAGTTTGAAATTAGTGGTGATGATTTTAGAGAAGGCTTAACAGCTGTTATTTCCGTTAAAGTAATGGAGCCACAATTTGAAGGTCAAACTAAAACCAAACTTGGAAATAAAGAAGTAACCTCAGCAGTCTCAAAATCTGTTAGTATAATGCTAACAAATTATTTGGAAGAAAATCCGGAACAAGCTAAAACAATTGTTCAAAAAGTTATTCTTGCCGCAACAGCAAGAAATGCAGCGGCTAAGGCTAGAGAAATGGTACAACGAAAAAGCGTTCTTACTAGTGGTGGATTGCCTGGCAAATTATCTGATTGCTCTGAAAAAGATCCAGAAAAATGTGAAATATTTTTAGTCGAAGGAGATTCAGCAGGTGGTACTGCAAAGCAAGGTAGAGATAGACATTTTCAAGCTATAATGCCTCTTAGAGGTAAAATATTAAATGTTGAAAAAGCTATGCAACACAAAGTGTTTGAGAATGAGGAAATTAAAAATATGTTTCAAGCTTTGGGTGTTTCCATCGGAACTCAAGATGACGAAAGAGAATTAAATATAGAGAAATTGAGATATCATAAGGTTGTTATAATGACAGATGCTGATATTGACGGTAGTCATATTGCAACATTATTACTTACATTCTTTTTTAGATTTTTAAAGCCATTAATTGAAAATGGTCATGTCTATATTGCTACTCCTCCATTATATCTCTTAAAGAGAGGTAAAGATCATAGGTATTGTTGGGATGAAAATCAAAGAGATCTAATGATTGAAGAAATGAAAGGAGGAAAGGATGTGAATGTTGTTATACAACGCTACAAGGGTCTTGGAGAAATGAATGCATCTCAACTTTGGGATACTACTCTCAATCCTGATAATAGAACGTTAAAACAAGTGACAATTGACAATGCTGCAGAGTCCGATAGAGTTTTTTCAATGTTAATGGGTGACGAGGTGCCACCTAGAAGATCTTTTATTGAAGCAAATGCAAAGTATGCTAATATTGATGCATAATATTAAATAAATTTAAATATATGAAAATTACAGTTGTTGGTGCGGGAGCGGTCGGGGCAAGTTGTGCTGAATACATTGCAATAAAGAATTTTGCTTCTGAAGTTGTTTTGTTAGATATTAAAGAAAATTTTGCAGAGGGTAAAGCAATGGATTTGATGCAAACATCTTCTTTAAATTATTTTGATACAAAAATTATAGGTTCGACAAATGATTACTCAAAGACTAAAAATAGCAATATTGCAATTATTACATCCGGAATACCAAGAAAGCCTGGCATGACAAGAGAAGAACTCATTGGTATAAATGCTGGAATTGTAAATGACGTGGTTTCTCAATTATTAAAATACTCTCCAGAAGTTATTCTAGTTATTGTAAGTAATCCAATGGATACAATGACATATTTAGTAAATAAACAGTTCAATTTAGAAAAAAATAAAGTAATTGGGATGGGTGGTATTTTAGATAGCGCAAGATTTAAGTATAGAATTGCAGAGGCATTACAATGTCCTATTTCTGATGTTGATGGAATGGTTATTGGCGGTCATTCTGATACAGGAATGATTCCTTTAATTGGAAAAGCAACAAGAAATGGAATCAGTATCGATACACTTCTAACAAATAGTATTAAAGAAAAAATTGTACATGAAACAAAAATAGGCGGAGCTACATTAACATCAATGCTAGGAACATCTGCCTGGTATGCTCCAGGAGCTGCTGTATCTTCTCTTGTTCATTCAATAGCATGTGATCAAAGAAAAATGTTTCCATGCTCTGTCTATCTAAATGGTGAATATAATTTAGATGATATTTGTATTGGTGTTCCTGCAATTATTGGAAGTAATGGAGTACATGAAATTATAAAGTTAGATCTATCTGAAAATGAAACTGAAGATCTAAAAACTTCTGCTAGAAGTGTAAAGTCTACAAATTTGTTATTAGACAGTATTGATCTAAAATAAAAACTTCATACTTATTTGTTGTTTTAATAAAACTTATTAGTTTTGCATCCCTTTTAAAGACTAATAAAAATGAAAAAAGATATTCATCCTGAGAATTACAGACTTTGTGTTTTTAAAGATATTTCAACTGATTACACAATTTTAACAAAATCATGTGCTGAAAGTAATGAAACGATTAAGTGGGATGATGGTAAAGAATATCCTTTAATTAAAATGGAAATTTCTTCAGATTCTCACCCTTACTATACAGGTAAAGCAAAGATGGTTGATACGGCAGGAAGAGGAGATAAGTTTAAGAACAAGTATAAAAAATTTAACAAGTAGTTTTAATCTATATAATTTAGAAACCCAGAAATTTCTGGGTTTTTTTTATTTATATTTGTTTTATGAATGTTATATTATTTGATGTTGATCCTGCAAATTATTATCCATTAAGTTACACAAGACCTATTTCATATTTTAGAATAGGTATTTTAACAATTATAGAAAAGTGGCAGAATTATTACAAAAATGTTTCTGTTGAAACACAATCATACTTAAAGCATAAGTATGTGATTAATAAAGAAAAAGATAACTTATGGATAAATTCAAAAATTTTACCATCTGATGAACTATTGATTGAGATTAAAAATCTCCGAAGGGGTGAGCTGCTTGAAAAAAATGGTGATGTAATAGCTTTTCGTAACAAGTTATTTGATGTGAAAAAACTAAATTGTATAGAATCAAACGCTAATTTTATATCTATTGAAAACATATGCGACCTTTTTACTTATAACGATATTGAAATTAAAAATGATTTTAAAATTTTAACTAGAAGTAGAAAATCAACTAATATTAGTAGTAGCAATACTATTATAGGTGAAAATATTTTTATTGAGAAAGGTGCTAGTGTTTCATGCTCCATATTAAACTCTAAGCAAGGTCCTATTTATATTGGAAAAAATTGTCAGGTGATGGAAGGTTCGATAATAAGAGGACCATTTGCTATGCTCAATAATTCGGTTTTAAAGATTGGTTCAAAAATTTACGGAGCAACGACGCTAGGACCTTATTCTAAATTAGGTGGTGAGGTAAATAACTCCATTTTGTTTGGCTATTCATCTAAAGCTCATGATGGTTTTTTAGGTAATTCAGTAATTGGAGAGTGGTGTAATTTAGGTGCAGACACTAATACTTCAAATTTAAAAAATAATTATGCTGATGTGAGACTTTGGAATTACAAGTTACAGTCTTTTCAAAATACCAATTTACAATTTTGTGGTTTAATTATGGGTGATCATAGTAAATCAAGTATAAATACGATGTTTAATACAGGAACAGTTGTTGGAGTTAATACAAACGTGTATGGATCTGGATTTCCTCGAAATTTTATTCCTTCATTTTCTTGGGGAGGTGCTAGTGGTTTTAAAGTTTATGATATTGAAAAAGCTTTGTTAGTTGCAGAAAAAGTTTGTTTGAGAAGAAAAATAAATATTAGTGATTTAGATAAAAAGATTTTATATGAGGTATTTAACATGACAAAATGTTATAGAAACTCATATTAAATTATGACAAAAAGACCTAGTTTAAACTCTGGCATACAACTTGCAATAAATTTAAAATAAAAAAATGATAAATTTATTAAGTAATTTAAATCATCGAGATCAAGATAATTTATGTAAAGTATTGCAATGCAATAAAGAAGAATTATCAAGGCTTTTTAAACAAGCTGAAAAATTATATAGTAAGAAATATAGTTTATATGAAATATATATGAAAGTTTTACAGCAAGGTTTTAATGTTAGAGAAGCTACATTAATTGGTATTTTATGTGGAAGTATAATTGGATATAATTTTGCTGAGGAGGATATGGAGAATGCTATTAAAGATAAATTATTTAATGCATTTAAAAACAATAATTTATATAATAATAGAAAATAGTTAAGCATGAAAAATAAAACACTCGATCAAAACTATTTTTTTTCTGATATTATTGAAAATGACACAGAGTTTCTTCCATTAATGAGTGATGAGGATGAAGCAAAAATTTCTAAAGAAAATACTCCTGAAGTTCTTCCTATTTTACCATTAAGAAATACTGTCTTATTTCCAGGTGTTATTATTCCAATTACAATTGGCAGAGAAAGATCAGTTAAGCTGATAAAGGATGCTGATTCAGGAAACAAAACAATAGGAGTTTTATCTCAAAAGGAGTTTGATACTGAAGAACCTGTCATTGAAGATTTGAATGTAATTGGTACAGTAGCGCATATTTTAAAGATGTTAAAAATGCCAGATGGCAACATTACAGCTGTTATTCAAGGAAGAAAGAGATTTTTCTTAAACGAAATTATCAGTAGTGAACCGTATTACAAGGGAAAAATTTCTGAATTAAAAGAAGTTAAGCCAATTGAATCAGACGATGAGTTTGATGCATTAGTAGATTCTGTAAAAGATTTAGCATTAAAAATAATTGAAGAATCACCTAATATACCTACAGAAGCCTCCATTGCTATTAAAAATATAAAAAACACAACTTTTGCAATTAACTTTATTTCATCGAATATGAATATAAGTTTATCTGAAAAACAAAAGTTATTGGAAGAAGTTGATTTAAAGAAAAGAGCAATTTTATGTCTTGAACTTTTAACAAAAGAACTTCAGTTATTAGAGATGAAAAATAAGATTAGATCTAAAGTTCAAGTAGATTTGGATAAACAACAAAAAGAGTATTATTTGCATCAACAAATGAAGGCTATTCAAGAGGAGTTAGGTGGTAGTGGTTCTCATAAAGAAATTGAACAAATGCGAAGTCTAGCTAGAAAGAAAAAGTGGAATAAAGAAATTGGTGTTGCATTTGAAAAAGAACTTAAAAAGCTACAGCGAATGAATCCATCGATGTCAGATTATTCTGTTCAGCGTAGTTATATTGAATTAATATTAGATTTACCTTGGAACAAATACTCTAAAGACAAGTTTGATTTAACTTTTGCAAGAAAAATTTTAGATAGCGAGCATTTCGGTTTAACAGAGGTTAAAGAACGAATTATTGAACATTTAGCGGTACTAAAGTTAAGAGGAGATATGAAATCTCCAATATTATGTCTTTTTGGACCTCCTGGTGTAGGAAAAACTTCACTAGGTAAATCAATTGCTTCTGCCCTCGGAAGAAACTATGAAAGAGTTTCTTTAGGAGGATTAAGAGATGAAGCTGAAATAAGAGGGCATAGAAAAACTTACATTGGTGCAATGCCTGGTAGAATTATAAAATCTATCAAAAAAGCTAATTCATCCAATCCTGTTTTTGTTTTAGATGAAATTGATAAAGTTACAAGAGATAACCATGGGGATCCATCATCTGCTTTACTTGAAGTTTTAGATCCTGAACAAAATGAATCTTTTCATGATAACTATTTAGAGTTAGATTATGACCTTTCTAAGGTTATGTTTGTTGCTACAGCAAACTCATTGGATACAATACAGCCTGCACTAAGAGATAGAATGGAGATTATTGAAATTAATGGTTATACACTTGAAGAAAAAGTTAAAATTGCGCAAAATCATTTGTTACCAAAGCAATTAAAAAGACACGGCTTGAAAAAGAATGATCTAATTTTATCAGATTCTGTTTTAGAAAAAATTATTGATCAATACACAAGAGAATCTGGTGTTAGATCATTGGAGAAAAGAATTAGTAAAATAATTCGTCATATTGCTAAATCAATTGTACTTAATAAATCAGTTTATAATAAGCCAAATAAAAAACAAATTGAGTTAATGTTGGGTGCTCCCAAATTTGATCGTAATCATGACGTTAATAATGATGTTGTTGGTGTTGTTACTGGACTTGCATGGACTTCTGTTGGTGGTGATATTTTATTTATTGAATCAATTTTAAGTAAAGGAAAGGGTCGTTTGTCAGTTACTGGGAATTTAGGAAAAATCATGAAAGAATCTGCAACTATTGCAATGGAGTATCTTAAATCAAATGCCCATTTATATGATTTAGATCCACAAATATTCCATAAGTGGAATGTTCATATTCATGTTCCAGAGGGAGCTACTCCTAAAGATGGGCCTTCTGCTGGTATCACAATATTTACAGCTCTTGTATCAGTTTTCACAAAGAGAAAGGTAAAAGAAAAGATAGCTATGACTGGTGAGTTAACATTGAGAGGTAAAGTACTTCCTGTTGGAGGAATAAAAGAAAAAATATTAGCTGCAAAAAGATCTGGTATTAATAATATTATTTTATCANAACAAAATCAAAAAGATATTTTAGAAATAAATAAACAGTATATAAAGAATATGAANTTTCATTATGTAAATGATTTAANCCAAGTNATANATGCTGCACTATTAAAATAATTTTTTTAATTTGAATTTAAGGTTATTTTTATTGATAATTTTATTTTTCCCTTCTGTAATTTTTGCACAGTCTGGAGGTGTNAACTCGTTTCAATTTTTTGATATTCAAGTCTCACCCAAAGTTGANTCTNTNGGAGGNAGTGGNATNAGTTTGCCCAATAATAATGATGTTTCTTTAACTAGANTNGCACCATCCCTTTTAAATNNAGAAATGAATAATAATTTTGTTTTTGCNTTTAGTNATTATTTTTCTGATNTAAATATTTTATCATTTTCTTTTGCAAGAAAAATTGATAATTTAGGNTTAACTTCTGNTAATATTCAAACAATTAATTATGGATTGTTTGACTATACAGATGATTTTGGCAATGTATTAGGAGAATTNAGTGCAAGTGATCAGATATTTTCATTTTCATTAGCAAAAAAANTTAGTAGTNTCTTTACTTTGGGTATGAGTTTAAATTTNTTAAACTCAAAATACAGCAACTATTCNTCCATTGCACTTTCAAGTAATATATCTTCTACATATTTTAATAATAACGATTTATGTNTAACATTGTTANTTAAAAATATTGGTAAACAATTAAAAAAATATAATGTTNCTGAAAATTTACCNACACAGNTAGAANTAGCTCTAAGTAAAAAATTAAAATANTTACCATTTACGTATCATATTTCATATAAAAATCTTCAAAATTTTGATNTTTCTTCNCCTTATAAGATTAATAATAGTTTTAATTATAATNGTGTAAATTTANATACTTCAAAAAGAATCGTTTGCTAAAACTTTTTTAAGACATTTAATTATTGGNGGTGAACTAAGACCNTTTAACAANAGNTTGTTTTTAAGAGGAGGTTTTAATTTTCAAAGAAGATTTGATATGTCATTATCAAGTTACCCTNGNTTTGTTGGTTTTTCTTTTGGNGTAGGATTTGAAGTTGTTGGTTTTGTGTTNGATTACAGTAGATCTTCTTATCATATTTCNGGTNCAACAAATAATTTNAGTATTACAACAAATATTAATAATTTTGCATTATAATGTCATTACCCTTTAATATTGCAATTGATGGTTACTCTTCTTCAGGAAAAAGTACNCTTGCNAAAAAAATNGCTNAAAAATATANTATGCAGTATATTGATACTGGAGCTATGTATAGGGCAATAACATATTATTTNATTAAAAATNATATGATACATGANTATGATTTTAATAAATTAGATCATCATTTAAATCAAATTGATATTNATTTTAGTTATGATGTACATACTGNAAAATCAACAACAATATTAAATAATGAAAATATTGAAGATATTATTCGTAGTCCANTAGTATCACAAAANGTTAGTGTTGTTTCAAAAATTTTAGTAGTAAGAAATAAACTGATTCATTTGCANCAGAAAAAAGGAGAGTTTGGNAACATAGTAATGGATGGTAGAGATATTGGTTCTAAAGTTTTTCCTGATGCAGGGNTAAAATTATTTATTACTGCNGACATAGATAAAAGAGCAGAGAGAAGATTCAACGAGTTTACACAAAAAGGTTATGATGTTAANCTTAATGATATTNTACTGAATATTAAAAAAAGAGATTATGATGATACCAATCGNAAACATAATCCTCTTATCTTTACNGATGATGCTATTTTAATTAATAATTCAGANAAATCAATTAATGAACAATTAAAGTTTATTGATANTTTAGTTCAAAAAAAACTTAAAAATTATGAAAATAACAATTGATAAGTATTCGGGATTTTGTTTTGGTGTTGTTTATGCAATTCAAATGGCTGAAGANATATTATCTAAAGACAAAGAATTATATTGTTTNGGNGATATTGTTCACAATGATAAAGAAGTTGAAAGACTAAAAAATAAAGGTCTTANAATGATAACTCATAATGAATTTATTAAGTTGTCAAATTGTAAAGTGTTAATTAGAGCTCATGGTGAACCACCNNANACTTATAAGATTGCACTAAAAAATAATATTGAGTTATTAGANGCATCATGTCCAGTTGTACTAAAATTACAACATAAAATNAAGCAAGGNTATGAAACAATNCAANATATTGATGGTCAAATTATTATATTTGGCAAAGAAGGTCATGCTGAGGTTCAAGGTTTGATAGGNCAAACTAATGATAAGGCAATTGTTNTCGCTTCATTTGAAGATTTAAAAAAAATAGATTTTTCTAAACCTATTTATATTTATTCTCAAACAACTAAAAGNCCTAAGTTATATAAGGANATTACTGATGAAATTAGCAGAAGAATACCNAATCATNTAAAAGTTAATTATATTGTTCATGANACATTATGCAGNCAAGTATCNGGAAGAGAACCACANTTAAAAGAGTTTTCTAATCAAAATGATGTAATTATTTTTGTTAGCGGTAAAAAAAGCTCNAATGGAAAAATGTTATTTCAGTCTTGTAAAAATGAAAATAAAAATTCATATTTCNTTTCGGATATTTCAGAAATTAAAAAAGATTGGTTTGTAAATCAAACTAAGATTGGTATATGCGGTGCAACATCTACTCCTAGATGGTTAATGGAAGATGTNCAGACTTCGATACATAATTTANTCAATTAAATATAAATTGTATATTTGCAGCCCTTTNATTATTGTTTAAAAAGGTTTAAAANGGAAATNTAAGTTTAATCCTCTTAATATACTTTACATTAAAACCTTTAAGTATTTAAGATACAAATTAATCTAAAGTCAAATGGCTGAAGAAAGTAAAAANACAAACCAAGTAGATGAAANAACTACTANAAAGAAAGTTAAAAGTTCATCTGTAAAAAAACCAAGAATTAGTTCAAGCTCAAAAACATCAGAAGCAAAAAAAGANGAGCTNAAGNAAAANACCAGTACTTCTCCAAAAACTNAAGAANTNTCAAGTAAAACTGATGAGAATTTTAATTGGGATGAATTAACAAATAATGAAATTTATTCNAAAGATGAAAGANTAGATTTAGAAAAAACATATACTTCTACTTTACCAAATGTTATTGCNAANCAAGTTATTGATGGTAAGGTTGTAACGATTACAGANCGAGAAGTTGTAGTAGATATTAATTTNAAATCTGATGGTGTTATATCTTTTAANGAATTTAANTANAATGANGATTTAAAAATCGGTGATATTGTTGAAGTTNTAATTGAAAAACAAGAAGATAAGACAGGACAATTAATNTTATCACACAGANGAGCTAGAGTANTAAGAGCNTGGGAAANAGTTAATGATGCGTTAGCAAATGANCTNGTTGTNAATGGAAAGATAAAAAGTAGAACAAAGGGAGGTATGATTGTTGATGTTTTTGGNATTGAATGTTTTCTTCCTGGTTCNCAAATTGATGTNAAACCTATTAGAGATTATGATGAATATGTGGGTAAGGAGATGGAATTTAAAGTAGTTAAAGTTAACGAATCATTTAGAAATGTAGTNGTTTCTCATAAAGCATTAATTGAAGCTGATTTAGCTGTTCAAACAAAAGAGATAATGTCTAAATTAGAAAAAGGNCAGGTTCTTGAAGGNACTGTAAAAAATATTACCTCATACGGNGTTTTTGTTGATCTTGGAGGNATNGATGGNTTNATTCATATAACTGATTTATCTTGGGGAAGAATTTCTCATCCNGAAGAAATAGTAAATTTAGATGAAACAATAAATGTTGTAATTTTAGATTTTGANGAAGGTAAAAGTAGAATTCAACTTGGTCTAAAGCAATTAGGGTCTCATCCATGGGAAGCATTAGATCCAAATTTAAAAGTAGGCGACGTTGTTGATGGAAAAGTAGTAGTAGTTGCTGATTACGGAGTTTTTGTTGAATTACAAGTCGGGGTAGAAGCATTACTTCATGTTTCTGAAATGTCGTGGTCTACCCATTTACGTTCTGCAAATGATTTTTATTCTAAGGGAGACAAAGTGAAAGCTCAAATTTTAACTTTAGATAGGGATACTAGAAAAATGTCTTTAGGTGTTAAGCAAATGACACCTGATCCTTGGGCAGATATTGACAAGCAATTTCCGTTAGGATCTGACCACAAAGTAAAAGTTAGAAACTTTACTAATTTTGGAATTTTTGTTGAGCTTGTTGAAGGTGTAGATGGGTTAATTCATATATCAGACCTGTCATGGACAAAAAAAATAAAACATCCNACNGAGTTTACANAAGTAGATGCNTTTTTAGANGTNAAAGTACTTGATATTGATAAAGANAANAGNAAGATNAGTTTAGGTCATAANCANNTAACAANNAANCCNTGGGATNNNTANGAANANANATTNGNTGTNAATANNNTAATAGANGCTGAAGNTATNGATATNTATGATAGAGGNNTTTTNGTNGATTTAGGAAA
>NZWA01000076.1:15433-43497 GCA_002697505.1 Flavobacteriales bacterium
TNGAAGGATTNGTTCCNAAAAGNCATNCTGAAAAAGAAGATGGTTCTTNTATNANTAAGGGNGAAAAANTAGANTTTAAGGTGATTGAATTTTCTAAGGAAAANAAGAAGATTTTACTTTCACANNCNNCAACNTATAATGACGANNTAAAAAAAGAGNTNGANAANAAGAAGAAGATCNACNNAGNAAGTNATTAANAAAATTCAANNAGATCAAAAACAATCAACNTTAGGNGATTTAGATNAANTATCTTCTCTNAAAAATGATTTAGAAAANCAATAATTTNAAAAAACCTCAATTTTGAGGTTTTTTTTTTGTTATGTTTGNTTATAATATGNNNGAAAAAAANGTNTTNTTNAATGANTNTGAGATNNATGTTACAGTTGAAAGATTGTGTCAGCAACTCATTGAAAAGCACGATATTTTTGAAAATACAGTTGTTATTGGAATTCAACCAAGAGGTATTTTTTTAAGTAAAAGAATAGTNGCCAANTTAAATTCTAAGCTAAAACATTCTATTATAAAGAGTGGTTGTTTGGATATTTCATTTCATAGAGATGATNTNAGAATCAGAAAANATCCGATTATNCCCAAGTCTATTGATCTAGACTTCAATATTGAAGAAAAGCATGTAATTTTAGTTGATGATGTTGTATATACAGGAAGATCTGTACGTTCAGCATTAGATGCATTAATGACATTTGGTAGACCTAATACTGTTGAGTTNTTAACATTAATTAGNAGAAATTATTCNAGGCATTTGCCAATTCAACCNGATTATATTGGTAAAAGTGTCAATGTTTTNGATTCTGAAAAAATTGTTGTTAACTGGAAAGAGGAAAATAAAAAGGATAAAGTATTAATTGTAAAATCTTCTAATGAATAATTTGTCTGTTAATCATTTGTTGGGTATNAAAAATCTTAATAAAGATGATATAAATTTAATTTTTAAAACAGCAGATAATTTTAAAAAAATAATTAATCAACCAATTAAAAAAGTACCATCATTANGAGATGTTACTATTGCAAATCTTTTTTTTGAAAATTCTACAAGAACGAAATTGTCATTTGAAATTGCAGAAAAAAGATTATCAGCAGACATTTTAAACTTTTCATCATCATCGTCTTCAGTAAANAAGGGNGAATCCCTTATTGATACTGTCAACAATATTTTAGCAATGAAGGTAGATATGATTGTTATGAGGCATCCNAANCCTGGTGCAGCTTTATTTTTATCAAAAAATGTGAANGCTAAGATAGTTAATGCTGGNGATGGAAGTCATGAACACCCTACACAGGCATTGTTNGATGCATACTCTGTTAGAGAAAAACTTAATGATCTTAAAAATAAAAATATACTTATACTTGGNGATATTATGCATTCCAGAGTAGCTCTATCAAATATTTATTGCCTACAAAAACTAGGTGCTAATGTTAAGGTNTGTGGTCCTTCTTCTTTAATTCCAAAGTATTTAAATTTGCTAAANATTGAACATATACCAGACTTAGAGAAAGCACTAAATTGGTGTGATGTAGTTAATGTTTTACGTATTCAACTTGAACGACAAGATGTTCAATACATTCCTTCACTNAGAGAATATGCAATGACTTANGGAGTTAATAAAAANATCTTATCTAAGATCAAAAAGAATATGATTATTATGCATCCTGGTCCAATTAATAGAGGTGTTGAGTTAAGTTCTGATGTTGCTGATTCTGATCATTCTATTATTTTAGATCAGGTTGAAAANGGNGTTGCAATTAGAATGGCGATTTTATATTTATTAGCNAGAAAAATAAAAAAATGATATGATGAANTCANNNGAAAATATATTAGTTTTTTCTATCAAAAATGGAAATATTTTAATTGATGGTAAAAAATCTGCAAATGTNAAAAATTTTATTGCTGATTTAAAAGATGTTGATNTAGCTACAATTGACAAGATTAAACATAAATTTATTACTTTTGATAGAAGTGTTTCAAATAAAAANGGATCATTTGTAATAGTTTGNCAATTTTCATTTNATGATAAATTAACTATTGTTCCAACATTACAAGAAGCCTACGATTATATAGAAATGGAAGAAATAGAAAGACAATTAAATATATAAATTATAAAAATCAAATTATGAANAAATTATTTACTANTGNTTTATTTTTAGTTACTTGTACTTTAGTCTATTCACAATGNACACCAGATCCACAATTCGTTGTTGGGGGNATTTACCCTGATAGTGCTACNGGNCTTTCTGATGCTTATGTTGGACAANNNTACAATGAATTAATAACAATAATTACACCNGAAGATACGNTTGTTGATGCTGGACAAATCACAGGNNTACCAATNGGTATAATTAGTGTTGATATTGATAGTATTACACTAAATTCTGTTACAGGATTACCACCAAATTTTGATTATTATTGTGATCCCCCAAGCTGCGGTTTTATTGGAGGAACAACTGNGTGTGCTGAATTATATTCTNTGGTTGATCCAACTNTAAATCATATAGGNACTTACCAAATTGTTTTTGAGACNACTGCCTANGTAAGTGGTATACCTCTNTTAGGNAGTACAACTCAAGATGATGTTATNGATTACTACTATCTAAATATTGNTAATTCAACTTCTGTTTTAAATTATTTNTCAAAAGANAAATTTCNAATNAATAATATATCTCCTAATCCTGCAAATGATTTTGTAAATATTAANTATCTNATTGGTNACCAAAGTAATGTTGTATGTNATGTGTATAATTTGGTNGGTGAAAAAATTAGCTCTTTCAAGTTTAGTTCAAATAAGGGTNTAAATAATGAAAGTATAGTAACGAACANNTTTTCTGAAGGAATTTACATCTTCTCAATAAGTGANGGAAATATTTGTATAAATCAAAGAGTAGTAATTAATCGTTAATGTCGTTTAAACTAACTGTTTTAGGCTGTGGATCTGCTATTCCAACATTAAAAAGTAATCCAACCTCTCAGTTGTTAAATATTAATGAAAGATTTTTACTTATAGATTGTGGCGAAGGCACTCAAGTNCAGCTTAGAAAATATAAGATAAATTTTCAAAGAATAAATCATATTTTTATTAGTCATTTGCATGGTGATCATTATTTTGGTTTAATAGGTTTATTAACTAGTATGCANTTACTAGGNAGAAATAAAGATTTACATATATATGCNCATGAACAATTAAAATCAATAATTAATTTACAACTACAAGCTTCTAATACAGTTTTAAGATTTCCATTATTTTTTCATGATATATCATTAGATAGTGATGAAATTATTTTTGAAAATGATTNTTTTTTAGTAGAAAATATAATACTAGACCATACAATAAACTGTTCTGGTTTTATTTTTAAAGAAAAAAAATTTAAAAGAAAATTGAAAAAAAATATTATTGAAAAATATAATATTCCTCATNATCAAATTAATGCAATTAAAAATGGNGCTGATTGGATAAATANTAATGGACAAATAATNAAAAATAGTGATATCACNCTTAATGATAGATTACCATATAAATATTCCTTTTGTACAGANACTAGATTTAAGAATGATATATGNTTGAAAATTAAGGATTCTAACTTGTTATATCATGAAGNAACTTTTGCTAAGGATTTANAAGAAAGAGCTGATCAGACAGGTCATAGNACTAGCTATGAAGCTGCATCAATAGCAAATAGAGCTGGTGCTAAANACTTGTTAATTGGTCATTTTTCAAAACGATATAAAGACACTTCAGTATTATTAGAAGAAACAAAACANAAGTTTACTAACACTATTAAAGCAGAATCTGGTTTGGAAATTGATTTTCAAGACCTTTGATTAAATTAGGTATCTTTGCTTNTTTATTTAATAAAATTGAAAAAAAAAATATTTATTTTATTTCTTTTGGTTCTAAGTTTTGTGTCAAAATCACAATATNTACAAACTAATAACGTGATTAANTTAAGTTGTTATGAAGATGGTCAAATACAAACAATCATAAGTTCATTAGACACAAATAATTTTTCTAAATGGTATTATTCAAATGATTNANTTAACTGGTTATTTATTGACCAAAATGATACTAATTTTATTCTTAATAATTCAANTTACAATTCTGANAGTNTTTTGACATCAGTTTGTGGTNATTTTAAGTTAAGTATTGTAAATGTTTTAGATTCTATATTAGAAGAAAATATTTTTTATGTGTCTTGTGAAATATCNTCTCAANTTAGTAAAGATATAATCGTTTGTAATGGAGATCAGGGTGCAGTTTANCTNGACACCATNTATGGTGGAGTCCCTCCATACTCAATTTCNTGGTATTATAACACCAATTTTATACAAAATGGNGTNTCTTTTTTAGATAGTTTAAATTTTGGTCTATATACNGTAATAATAACAGATTCANTTTTTTGTACNGATACTGNAAAAGCTTTTTTATATAATCCCNCTAATTTTGAATTCAATATAAATNAGATAAATCAAATAGGTTGTCATGGAGATTCCACTGGGTCAATAATTTTTANTTTTTCTGGGGGGAGAAAANTATCTTTTAACAACAATTATAATTATTATTTGTTANATGCAAATGATACAATTAGAGAATACAGTNTAAATAACTTAACTTCAAACATTCAAAGTATTTCAACTCAACAGTCTATGTCTTCTTTAATTGCAGATACAATTGAGATTANAAATTTATTTAGTGATACTTTTAGATTAATAGTTTCCGATTCATCAATATGTATATTAGANACATCNATTTTTATAAATCAACCTGACGCATATANTTTATATTCTCAGAACAATAATATATTAGAGAAATGTTCATCAGATACGGTATGGTATGTTNTTGACAGTATTTCCGGTGGAAACTTGCCATTTATATATTCAATTTATAATAGTAATTTTAAAANTACTATAACTAACTNTATCAACGATTCAATTTTCTTGCCTTCTGGTGAATATTTTGTTGTTATTGATGATACTGTATTTANCTGTAATGATAGTTTGTTTTTTTCAATTAATTCAGTTTATGATGTTAAAGTAGATTTGGATNTTAATCATGTAAATTGTTATGGAGATTCAACAGGTTACATAAATATTGATAGTNTCTATGGTGGTTCNGAACCATATAATATTAATTGGAATGCAAATTATNTGAANNATNTATCATTTGGAAGTTATTATTTAGAAATTNTTGATTCAAACAATTGTATACATAAAGATAGTATAAATATTAANCAAACTGATAAATATGATGTCAATGTATTTCTTGATAGNTTAGTATGCTATGGAGATTCNAANGGAGCTATTTCTCTTAANATTNTTGGNTCTACACCNCCTTATCAAATTTTGTGGAACAATTTATATATNACTGACTCTTTAATCAATTTAGCAGCTGGNTTATATAACTTTTTAATTACTGATTCAAATAACTGTGTATACAATGATTCAATATTATTACCTGANCCAGAAAATATTGTGATTAATTTTTTTAATTACCAAGATTCTTTATTGTGTTTTGGTGACTCAACATTTATCGAAATTAATGTTTCTGGCTACGATAGCATATATACTGTTAGTTGGTCAAATGGTTCTGTAAATAGTAATACATATCTTTTTTCNGGATTAAGTTATTGTACNATTACTGATTATAATAATTGTATTGCAACTGATAGTNTATATATATATCAACCNTCATTATTAGATTTGGAGAATATTACAATTATTGATACNACATGTAATGATGGTGTAATTGCAAATCCAATTATTTCNGGNGGAACTCATCCTTTTAATTTTATTTGGAGTACTGGAGATNTAGATAGNACTATAATTGTNAATGATACTTTATATAATTTGAACCTNACAGTGGANGATTTATGTGGTTTTAGTGATTCTTTTGCTNTAAATATTGATCCTTTTGTTTTAGAAACGGAAATAAATTATGATGANTCNTTATATTTAGCTGAAGTTAATATTNGNAATAATTCNAGTTTAGGNACATATAGTTATTTATGGAGTAACTTAAGANTAGATTCTTTATCAAATGATTCTATCATTTATGTAAATGCATGCGAAAAGAAATACTTTGTTACAGTTACAAATTTAAATAATGATTGTTACATTATTGATACTCTTGATTTATCGTCTTTTTTAACNGATAGTCTAATTAATTTCGAAAACACATCNGTCATTGCTGATTCAATGTTATGGGGATACGGTCCATATACTTATTTTTGGAGTACTGGAGAGAATACATCTAGTGTNAAAATATGTCCTGGACAATATTGGNTTGAGGTTACAGANAATTCTTATGGAATCAATGGTGAAGGTTGTATGCTAAGACAAGATTTCATAATTGAAGATTTAATAATAAATTTAGAGCCTTCAGGCTTATTTGTTGAATGTGATTTAAATAGTAAAAATATTGANCTAGAAGCNGTTGTTTCTGGAGGTACTCCAGATTATTCATNTAACTGGTCTGTAGGATCCACTGTAAATCCAATTGATGTTNNACTTANACCNGGNCATTATTCATTACAAATTAAGGATAAAAATGATTGTATTGTTGATACTAACTTTACTATTCAAGNANTAAANGCTGAGTGTATTCCAAATTTTTTCTCACCTAACGGAGATAATATTAATGATACTTGGAAGATTGATCAANTATTTTTATANGAAAATTCTGAAATTTCAATTTTTGGACGATTTGGTAGAGAAATTTTCAGTTCTNTTGGCTATTCTNNTNCATGGGATGGAAAAAATAAAAATGGAACAGATNTGCCAGAAGGTGTTTATTTTTATGTAATTGATTTAAATAATGGTTTGGGTAAAATCAAGGGTTCAGTTAGNTTACTTCGATAAACTCCAAAATTTCTTTTATTTGCTTTGGGTTAAACCAATTTATGTCTTNGTCTTTTTTAAACCATGTTATTTGTCTTTTAGCAAAGTTCCTNGTATTTTGTTTTATTTTTTCAATGGCAANATCTAAAGTGTANTCTTTATTTAAATATTTAAATATTTCTTTGTAACCAACTGTTTGTAATGCNTTCTTNTCTTTATGNNTANNTAGACTCTCAACTTCNTTAATTAGCCCATTTTCAATCATNAAATCTACACGACNATTAATTTTTTTATAGAGTTTAATTCTATCAATAAATAAACCTATTTTAATAATATCAAAGTTTCTCTTTTTTGTCTTNTTCATTTTAAAATANTCAATATTTTTTCCAGTANAATTATATACCTCTANAAANCTNAGCATTCTTTGAGGATTATTNATATCNTATTTTATTTCATAATTTTNATCAATTTTTTTTATTTGTTTTTGAAGCCATAATATTCCATTTTTTTTGTATTCGTGANTCAANTTANTTCTTATTTCTTTTGGTACAGNTGGAATATTGTCAAGACCTTTGCAAATAGCATTAATATATAAACCAGATCCGCCTACTACAAATAAAATTTTATTATTAATTGATTCTATTAGATTAATTGCTTCATTTTCAAACATACCTGCATTAAACTCTGAATTTATAGATCTATCTTTAATAAAATGATGTCTAACTTGACGCAATTGATCTTTGCTTGGAGGTGCAGTTCCAATGTTTAGTTCTTTATAAAATTGTCTAGAGTCACATGAAATAATTTCTGATTTAAAGTGCTTAGCTAATTCAATGCTTAGACTAGTTTTTCCTATGGCGGTTGGTCCTAAAATTATTACTAATTTTTTTTTCATAATTTAATATTTAGAAAAATCATCATATTCATAAAATTATCTTTGTATGCCAATATAAGTTGAATAAAGTATTTTATAACTTAGATTTAATTTTCAATTCATTTGCTTTTTGTTTCAAAAATTTAAGAGCATCTATTTTATTATTTTTGATATAACCATCTAAAATAGCATTTTTAATAGCATTTTTAAGAATACCTATTTCTTTTCCCCTATTGATTTCAAAAAGATCAATTATTTCATTTCCATTAATTGGAGGTTGAAAATTTCTAATTTTATCTTTTTCTTCAACAATTTTTATTTTCTTTCTTACTAATTGAAAATTATTTTGATATTTTTTTACTTTTTCTTTGTTTTTTGAAGTAATATCAGCATCACAAAGTAGCATTAAATCATCAATATCATTTCCAGCATCAAATAGTAAGCGTCTAACTGCTGAATCGGTAACAATGTCTTTAGCTAAGATAATCGGTCTTAAATGTAATAAAACTAGTTTTTTCACGTATTTCATTTTATCATTTAAAGGAAGTTTTAATTTTCTAAAAATATTCGACACCATTTTACTTCCAATAAATTCATGAGCATGAAATGTCCACCCGTGTCCTTCTTCATATTTTTTAGTTATAGGCTTAGCTATATCATGTAATAAAGCAGCCCATCTCAGCCATAAATTATCAGTGTTTATACTGATATTGTCTAATACTTGTAATGTATGTTTGAAATTATCTTTGTGTGCATGATTATTTTTAATTTCTACACCAACTAAAGAGACTAATTCATTGAAAAAAATATGAAGTAATTTTGTTTTGTGAAGTAAATTTATTCCAATAGAAGGTTTCTTGGACAGAAGTATTTTATTAAATTCATCAGTAATTCTTTCTTGCGAAACAATTGACAGTCGTTTTCTATTTTTTTGTATTGAGTCTAATGTAGACTTTTTAATACTGAAGTTTAATTCTGATGCAAATCTTATTGCACGCATCATTCTTAATGGATCATCTGAAAATGTTTTGCAAGGGTCAAGTGGAGTTGCAATTACTTGATCAATAATATCTTGCTTGCCATTAAATGGATCAATTAATTTACCGAAATCTTTTTTATTTAGCTTAATTGCTAATGCATTAATTGTAAAATCTCTTCTAAGTTGATCTTCATGAAGCGTGCCATTTTCAA
Source organism: Flavobacteriales bacterium (assembly GCA_002697505.1). GTDB lineage: Bacteria > Bacteroidota > Bacteroidia > Flavobacteriales > BACL11. The sequence goes on from NZWA01000076.1 coordinate 24,343, forward strand.
TTATTGGTTTTCTGCTATTTTTTCTATATGATTCAGATCTTGCACCAACAAATTCATAATTTTCATTATCTAAGTAAACTAGAGCAGTGCCAAAGTTTTTAAAAACTTGAAATTTTGCTTTTTTACCAAGAATATTTTGAACTTCTTCTGCTAATTTGATACCGCTCCCAACACAAACAAAGTCAATATCAGTATTTTTTTTAATTCTTCCCATCAGTAAATCTCTTACCCAACCACCAACAACATATGTTTCATAATTTAATTTGTCGGCACATTTACCAACTATATTAAATATTTTTTTGTCGAGAAATTTAGAATATTTATTCATCGTATAATTTTAGTCACTTCACCAATTAAATTCACTTTTAATATTTTAGATGGCTCATGTAGCAACCTATCAATTTCAAGATCAACAACATAATCAACATTAGCTATAATTTTTGGGTTAATTTCTGAAAATCTTTTTGGAAATTCTTCTCCACTTATGTTAGCAGACGTTGATACAATAGCATTATTAAATTTTAATATTAACTTTTTGCAAAATTCATTTTGAACTATTCTTATTGCTGCACTTTTGTCATAGGCAAGAAGATTTTTTGCAAGACCTTTCACATTTGGATAAATTATAGTAGTTGGTGATGAGTTTTTAGCTTCTTTCGATTTAATTTTTGTGTAATTAAGTAATTGATTACAATTGCCAACCAAAGTAATTAAAGCTTTAGATTCGTTTCTTTCTTTTATTTGATATATTCTTTCAACTGCTTTTTCATTTGTGGCATCACAACCAATACCCCAAATTGTATCTGTAGGATATAATATAACTCCTCCATTTATTAAAACTTTTAGTGCTTCATTAATAATTTTCATAATGATTTATATAAATTCATTAAATTAATTGCAATTTTTTCATCAGTAAAATTTTGAGCATATTCGTATCCACTACTAGTCATTTTATTTTTTATTTCATTTGATGATTGAATTTTTAAAATGGCATTTTTAATATCTTCTGATGATAATGGATTAATATATGATGTATGCGGTCCACCAGCTTCACTGAAGCAACCATCTTTTGAAGTAATTACTGGAACTTTTGAAAAAAGAGCTTCTAAAATTGGTATTCCAAATCCTTCAAAAATTGAAGGATAAATCATTATTTCAGCTTTAGCGTATATTGCTCTAATTTCGTTCAAGCTAAGATTATTAATAAATAAAACATTTTTTTCTAAATTGTTGACTTGAATATATTTTAAACATTTTTTTTTGTAATTCTTTCCGTTTCCTACTACAACTAATTTTTGATTTGGAATTTTTTTGATGGCTTTTAATAAATTCAATAAATTTTTTCTTTCCTCTATCGTTCCTACATACAATAAAAATTTGTTTGGTAAATTATATTTTTTAGCTACTAGATTTTGTTTATCTATTGCTATTTCTTTTTGAAAAATATTATTACATCCTTGATAAATAACAGTAATTTTTTCTTCAGAAATATTAAAAAATTTAATAATATCCTTTTTAGTTTGTTGACTTACAGCAATAATTTTATTAGCTCTTTCACATGCAGATTTAAATTTCTTAAAATAAATATATCTATCAAATGCATTAAACAAATTCGGGTATCTGATAAATATTAGGTCATGAATGGTAACTATTGTTTTAATTCCAGTTGCTTCAATACCGTATGGAATTTCATTGGAAAGCCCATGGTAAATATCAATTTCATCATTTAATAAATCATCTATTACTTTTTTACTTCTCCAAAGAATATCAAAAGATTTATAAAAGAGATTTTTAGGAGTTTTAATATATATATTTTTGTTTGAATTGATAAAATCAAGACGCTCATTTCTACTATCATTACTAGTATATATGTAGTATTTGTTATTTGTAAAATTTTTTGAAACAACTCTTATTGTATCTCTAGAATAATTACCTAGTCCAGTGTTATTGAAAAACGCTCTTTTACCATCATATCCTAATTTTATCATACTGAAATATTATAATCTCTTAAAGCGTTATTTAATGAGGTTTTTTTATCCGTACTTTGTTTTCTTTTACCAATAATTAGTGCGCAAGCAACTCCATATTTTCCGGATTTAAACTCTTTTTGATATGTTCCAGGAATAACTACAGATCTAGATGGAATGTATCCCTTATATTCAATTGGATTTTCATTACTTACATCAATAATTTTTGTTGAGGCTGTAATGACAACATTTGCTCCTAATACCGCTTCTTTTTCAATTTTGACACCTTCAACAATTATAGATCTAGAGCCTATAAAAACATTGTCCTCAATAATTACAGGATGAGCTTGAACTGGTTCAAGAACACCACCAATTCCTACGCCTCCGGAAATATGTACATTTTTACCTATCTGCGCACAGCTACCAACGGTTGCCCATGTATCAATCATCGTTCCTTCATCAACATATGCACCAATATTAACATACGAAGGCATCATTATAACCCCTCTTGCTAAAAACGCACCAAACCTTGCAATTGCATGAGGAACAACTCTTACGCCAAGTTCTTTAAAGTTTGATTTCAATTTCATTTTATCGTAAAATTGTAATTCTCCGGCTTTTATAACTTCCATTTTTTGAGTAGGGAAGTATAAAATTACCGCTTTTTTAATCCACTCTTGAACTTGCCATTTATTAGATGAATTGGTTGCAATTCTTAGTTTTCCATCATCCAAATCTTTAATTATGGAATTAATACATTCTTTAACGCTATAGTCACTTAATAAATTTTTATTTTCCCAAGCTTCACTTATTATTTTTTCTCTGTTTTCATTGTTCATGTTGCAAATATAATTTTAGATTAGAAAAGTAATTTATTCCAATATTATTTTTTTGAAGGTTGAGTAATAGTTGCTTTCTATTTTTAAAATATAAATTCCTTTGCTAAATTTATCTAACTCAAAACTATCAAAATAGTCTCTTTTAACTTTTATATTTTTGTTTTTAATAATATCTCCATAAATATTTAAAATTGATAAATTGTAATTATCTGTATTCATATTTTTCATTTCAATTTTAATTTTGTTATCTGTTGGATTTGGAAAAATCGAAATATTATTTTTTATTTCTGAAACTAATGATACTATAGAACAGCTATCCTCACACATTGAAAGAGAATTAAAAGAACCACTCCCATCTCCAGTGCTTATACAGCTATTTCCAATACAGTTCCAGGTATTATTTATTAAAATTGAGTCACCCAAAAATAAAGCTAGTCCTCCAGAATTGTTTCCAATAAACATATCTGACATACCATCATTATTAATATCATTTATGGCTATGCTTGATTGGCCCCCGTCCCATAAGTTTTGCCAATTTGTTACTTCAGTAAATATACCACTGAGATTGTTATCAATATTAGAAAATTTAAAAATTTCTCCGGTGTAAGATCCAGAGAACAAAAAGTATATTCCGTTACTATCCATTAAAAATGGATCACTAAATCCTGTATTAATTATTGATTGATTAATATCAATTCCGCCAAAATTTGTAATTACGCTGTCAAATATAGCAGTATTAACGTTGCCAGAATTAGGACAGTAATTAATTGTACCATCTTGTTCCCCAATCAGTAAATCTAGTAGNCCATCTCTATTNACATCNACAANAAANGGAGTTGCAAAATANCCTACATCAATGTTTTCNTAATTTGGACCNACAATTTGNAANTGATTNTTNCCATTATTTTGAAANAGATGTANNTTNCCATCNGCATCTCCTAAAATTAAATCNTTGTCATTNTCTCCATCAATATCNCCAAAAGTNGGNGATAAATTTAAGGCAGGNATATTTAAAACTGTATTTAAATTAATATTAGATATNGATTGCCAATCTCTATCAANNAGATCATATTCNGGATAGGNACTTGTNCCTACNTTNTCAAAAAGAGCTAANGATGANATTGGATTATTATTGNTAACATGATAACCATAATTACCAACCACTAAATCATCCANTCCATCNCCATTATANTCAAAAAATGNTGGATATGAGCCTTTCCCTAANTCAATCATTTCATCTTGTAAAAAACTTTTTTTAATGAAGTTAAAGTCTGGTGAATTTGTTGAGTTTGTATTTTCAAANAACCAACAACTTTCAAGGTTTTCTGAATTATTGTTTGTATTNGTNGTTAATAATAAATCTTTNATACCGTCATTTGTAACATCAATNTAGTATGANGCTGGATAGACACTTATATCTCCNGNNATAGTGTTATTATGATTTTGAGGAAAAACAGTGTCNACACTTACNATNTGAGCACTATCATTGTCTCCTCCGTTGATCAATAAATTAAGATTTGTGTAGCTAATATCACCTAAAATNAAATCTTTATCATTATCATTATCAATATCTATAGCTAAAAGAGTTGAGCCTGCATGACTCAAATGTTGTTCAGNNGTATTTNTGNTATTAAAGGCTGGNCATTGACAATTAATACAGTTTAAGGCATATGTGTTNAAGCCTTCGTAAAAATTNCCCCAACAACCTGTTTCTAGTTCAAAAATAATTGAATCGCAGCTTGAAATTGTTTCCATTGACATGTTTTTATGGTATTCAACGAATCCTCCTAAAATNGAAAATGTAAGAATATCTANGTCTCCATCAGAATCNATATCAGANATTGCAGGAANATCAACTGCACTAACATAAATATTAATATTACTNGNTCCATAGTTACTCAAAACNAGAGAAGTTTTTAGNGTAAAATTTAAAAATGAANTAGATGTATTTTCATAAATTGCTATACCACCTGATGAATAAGTGTATATATCATTTTTGCCATCACAATTGTAGTCTGCTAAAATNATCCAATCATGTATTTCAGGAAATAAGTTTCTGTATGNAGGNGAGTANANNTAATTNCCATTNTCATTNANGAACGGGATTATTTTATTTCCTGCTTTNTCAAANCANACNAAATCCATAGTTCCATCTAAATTTAAATCAATTTCTGAAAACTGTGCAGAATTAATTCCACCAGCAAANGGNAAATTAAAGTATTGTCCATTTTCGANAACATTNANTGATGTATCTCTTTTGAAAAAATTTTGAGAAAATATTTTTGTAGATAAAACAAAAAAAATTATGATTATGATTTTACTTTTCATTTTGATTTTTTTACAAATTAACATATATATTTTCTATTAAAAAATGTAAATCGATGTTTATCTTATGATCTAAAGAGAACTTTTATATTTACAAATTGTATTATTAGCTTTGAAAGATTATATTTGCCCACTATTTAACTAGATAAAAATAAATTATGCAAAATAGAGGTTCAATTATGTTATTTACTCTGCTGTTTGCAGTAGTATGTTTGTATCAATTATCATTTACTTGGGTTGTAAATGGAGTTGAAGATGATGCATATGAATATGCAATTAACAAAGNAGAAAANACTCAATTAATTAAAAAGGACTCATTGTTTAATCAAGAGGATTTTATTGANAAANAGTANAAACTTTATTTAGATTCTGTNAGTAGTGAAGATGTGTATAATATTTGGATTGCGAAGTATACATACAATGACTGTAAGCAGAGGCAAATTAACTTGGGTCTTGATTTAAAAGGAGGAATGAATGTAACATTGGAAGTAATGGTAGTTGATGTTTTAAAAGCTCTATCAAACAATAGTACNGATTCACTTTTTAATTTAGCATTAAATAATTCTATNAGNGCNCANAAAAATAGTCAAAAAGATTTTATGACTTTATTTTCTGAAGAATATGCAAAAGTAGAAGTTGCTGAAAANAAAGGTCTNTCATTAATATTTTCAACATCAGATTTGAGAGAAAAAATCAAATTAACTTCNACNAATNAGGAAGTTATTGATGTTTTGAACTTGGAAGTTGANGATGCTATNGATAGATCTTTTAATATTNTAAGAAGTAGNATAGATAAGTTTGGTGTAACTCANCCNAATATACAAAAATTAGAAACAGCAGGNAGAATACTAGTTGAACTACCTGGNATAAAAAANCCAGAAAGAGCNAGAAAATTACTNCAGTCAACTGCNAAACTTGAATTTTGGGAAACNTNTGAGGCAAGAGANTTATTTAGNGATATACAAAAGGTTAATGAATNCCTAAGAGAAACCAATGAGGNAANTAATGAAGAAGATTTAATNANAGGTANTTCAGATAAANAAGATNNTGTTTCNGATGNTTTTGAAGANGATTTATTTGATTTTGAAGGAGATACATTAGAATCTGATACNACTCAGTCCGCAGATCAATTTTTTGATGAAAATCCGTTTTTTGCTTTAATGTTCCCTAACGTTGATCAGCAAACAGGAAATGTTAGAGAAGGACCTGCACTTGGTTCTTGTAATGTTAAGGATACTGCAGAGTTGAATAGTTTGCTAAACGATGAAAAAATCAAAAGTTTTTTTCCTTCGGATGTAAAATTTGCATATGAAGTTAAACCCTTTGACGATGAAGGAAGGTTTGTTCAGCTAATTGCGCTAAGATCAATATCTAAATCAAGTAGTGAAGCTGCCATGGAAGGAGAAGTTGTTACAGATGCTAATCAAACATTTGCTGAGTTTGGCAACAATGCTGATGTTTCTATGTCTATGAACAAAGAGGGTGCAAGAAAATGGAAAAAATTGACTGGTGATAATATTGGTAAGTCAGTTGCAATAGTATTAGATAATTATGTTTATTCATTTCCTACTGTTCAAGCTCAGATTTCTGGAGGACGTTCATCAATAACTGGAAATTTTACAGTTAATGAAGCTAAAGATTTAGCAAATATTTTAAAATCAGGTAAGTTACCTGCTCCTGCAAGAATCATTGAAGAAGCTATTGTAGGTCCTTCACTAGGTGAAGAAGCTATAAATGCTGGTTTAAAATCATTTATTTTTGCTTTAGTAATTGTTTTAATATATATGATTTTTTATTATAACAGAGCTGGATTGGTATCTAATGTAGCTCTATTAGCCAATATATTTTTCATTTTTGGAGTATTATCTTCTTTAGGAGCTGTTTTAACTTTACCTGGTATTGCTGGTATTGTTTTAACAATTGGTATGTCTGTTGATGCAAACGTACTTATATATGAAAGAATTAGAGAGGAGCTTAAAAATGGTAAAGGGCTAAGATTAGCAATAAAAGATGGGTATAATAGTGCTTATAGCTCTATAATTGATGCAAATGTAACTACATTGTTAACAGGTATAGTGCTTTATACATTTGGTACTGGACCAATTAAAGGTTTCGCAACCACTCTAGTTATAGGAATTTTAACTTCTTTATTTGCCGCTATTTTCATAACTAGACTTGTGATTAGTTCAAGATTAAATAAAGGAAAGGAGGTTACTTTTTCTACGAAATTAACAGATGGAGCGTTTAAAAATATCAACATTGATTTTATCGGAAAGAGAAAGAAGTTTTATATTTTATCTTCTGTAATCGTATTATTGGGTATAGGTTCTTTATTTACTAAAGGACTAAACTATGGTGTTGATTTTGTTGGAGGAAGAACTTATGTTGTTCGCTTTGCTGAGAATATTGATAAAGATTTATTGAGAGAATCATTGTCTAATTCTTTCGTTGATTCGGACGGATTAAAGTATACTCCTCAAATAAAAACATTTGGTGATGATAATCAAATTAAAATAACTACCTCATATATGATTAATGATAATTCATTAGGTACGGATGAAATAGTTGAAGATAAATTGTCAATCGGTCTAGATGCGGTTAATTCAAATTATGAAATTATGAGCTCTCAAAAAGTTGGTCCAACTATTGCAGATGACATAAAGGATTCTGCTGTTGGAGCAATATTTTTCTCGCTCTTAATTATCTTCTTTTATATTTTAATAAGATTTAGAAGATGGCAATTTAGTCTTGGGGCTGTAGCTGCTGTTTTTCATGATGTAGTAATTGTTCTTTCAATATTTTCTATTTTATATGGTATCATGCCATTTTCATTAGAAATTGATCAGGCATTTATTGCTGCTATTCTAACAATAATTGGATATTCCTTAAATGATACAGTTGTTGTTTTTGATAGGGTGAGAGAGTATATTAATAATAATAAAAAGAAAGAAGTTCATGAGGTGATTAATGGTGCTTTAAACAGTACATTAAGCAGAACAATCAATACTTCATTAACAACTTTTTTTGTGTTGCTACTAATATTTATTTTTGGTGGTGAGGTAATTAGAGGTTTTATGTTTGCCTTAATGATTGGAGTATTGATTGGAACATATTCTTCATTATTTGTTGCTTCTCCGATTATGTTAGATACAATTGTAAAAAAATCTTTGAAGAAAAAGTAACAACTTGAGTTATTTAATAACTTTATTAAAATAAGATATGTTTTTATTTATTGGTGGATCTGAAATAATTATAATACTTTTTTTTATTGTAATTTTTTTTGGTGCCAATAAAATCCCATCTTTAGCAAGATCTGCTGGAAAAATTATTAGAGAAATCCAAGATGCTTCTGATGATGTTAGAAAAGAAATTCAAAAAAATAGTTCTGATATTAATGATGATTTTGATATTAAGAAATGATCTCTTTAGTAACACCTTTAATTTTATTGATTTTAAGTATAGTAATTTTATACGTAAGTGGTGAAATTATTATAAAGTCTTCAGTTTTTATTGCTAATGCTTTACGTATACCAACACTTATTATAGGACTAACTGTAGTCTCTTTTGCTACATCCTTACCTGAAGTTTTTGTTAGTATAGAAGCACTTTTAGAAGGAAGTAGTAATATCGCACTGGGTAATGTTTTTGGATCAAATATTGCTAATTTATCTCTTGTAATGGCAATACTCGCTATTTTAAGTAATTTAAAAATAACAAAACAAACTTTTAAAATTGATTATCCATTTCTCTTAATAATTAGTTTGTTTTTAGGTTTTGTTATGTTTTTTTCGGAAGCTATTAATTTTTGGATAGGTACTTTATTTCTAATTATTTTAATTATTTATTTGATATATATTATTAATATCAGACATGATAGTGAATCTTTAGATACAAATAAATCAAAAGATATTGTAAGTTATAAAAATAAATTTCAAATAATAAAAAATATCACTATACTGTTATTTGGTGTTTTTGCTTTAAAATCGGGTGCAGATATGTTAGTTAAAAATACAATTGATATAGCTAGTTATTTTGGTATCTCAGATAGAGTAATTGCTGTTACAATTGTTGCATTTGGGACAAGTGTTCCAGAACTAGTTACTTCAATTGTAGCTTCTTTTAAAAAACAGCAAGGTCTGGCAATCGGAAATTTAATCGGCTCTAATATTTTTAATATTCTAGCAGTTATAGGTATATCTTCAGTTATTAAAGAAATTAAAATTACCGATAAAGAAATAATTTATCATGATTATCTGTATATGCTTTTTATTACGTTTTTGTTAGGATTATTTATATACATTTCTAGAAAAAAAGTTATTTCTAAACATCATGGTTATTTATTGCTAACAGCTTATGTCATCTATATCGTATTTAATATAGCATCAAAATAATTAAGCCACCAAAATATCTGCTGATTTTACAGTTTTAATTATTCTGCTTGCAATTTTGTATGGATCTGCGTTTGATGCTGGTCTTCTGTCTTCTAGCCACCCTTTCCATCCCGCCTCAACAGTCCCAATTGGAATTCTAATTGATGCACCACGATCTGATATACCATAGCTGAAATCATTAATTGAAGCTGTTTCATGAAGACCGGTTAGTCTTTGATCATTGAATGCACCATAAACCGCAATATGTTCAGATGTTACAGGTCTAAATGCTTCACATATTTTTTCATATACTTCTTTAGATCCACAGCTTCTTAAAACCGAATTAGAGAAATTGGCATGCATACCTGAACCATTCCAATCTCCTTTAACAGGTTTNGGATGATATTCAATATAGTATCCATAATTTTCTGTNAGTCTNTCTAATAAATAACGCGCAATCCAAATTTCATCACCTGCTTTTTTTGCTCCTTTTGCAAACAATTGAAACTCCCATTGTCCACAGGCAACTTCTTGATTGATTCCTTCAAAATTTAAACCTGCATTTAGACATAAATCAGCATGNTCTTCNACAAAATGTCTTCCGTGNGTATTTTTNCCNCCAACAGAACAATAATANAGTCCTTGAGGTCCAGGATANCCNCCTAAAGGNAAGCCAAGAGGTAATTNAGTTTCAACATCCATTATAAAATATTCTTGTTCAAATCCAAACCAAAAATCATTATCATCATCATCTATTGTTGCTCGTGCATTAGNTGCATGAGGAGTTCCGTCAGGATTAAGAACTTCNGTCATNACAAGATANCCGNTTACTCTTTCAGGGTCAGGATATATTGCAACTGGTTTTAATATACAATCTGAAGAATTTCCTTCAGCTTGTTTAGTAGAACTTCCATCAAAAGACCAGTTTGGACAATCTTCTAATTTACCTGAAAAATTTTCAATTACTTTTGTTTTACTTCTCATGTTTTGTGTTGGGACGTAACCGTCTAGCCAAATGTATTCAAGTTTTGATCTATTCATTTGTAGAGTTTTAATNTTATTTATAATNATNATTNCAAATNAATACAATATTTTTCTCTCANTTACTTACTNAGATTAGCTCTTTTTATTAATTTACTAATATTTTATTAACAAATAATTGTTTCTATCTAATATAAGAATTTCTTGTAATTATAAATTATTGTTTATTTTAGCACCAATAAATTAATTTGTAATGAAATATTTCTTAAAACTATCAATATTTTTGTTGTTAACATCATTTACTATTGAATTTGCACAAGCACAAACTAAAAATAGAAAATTAGTTAAAGCTGATATTGCTTTTGAAAATGAAGAATATATTAAAGCTGCTGATCTTTACAAAAAAGCATACAAAAAAACTAAAAATAAAGCTATCAAAGCTGAAATAATATTCAAGCAAGCAGAATGTTATAGAAAGTCATTGAATTATAAAAGAGCTGCTAGTTTTTATAAAAGAGCTATAAGAGCTAAGTACCCTGANGTNATTGTATACTTACATTATGCTGATATTNTAAAGATTCAAGAAAATTATGAAACAGCAATAAAATANTANAATGAATATTCAAAANTAAATCCAACAGATGTCAGAGGTGAAATTGGTAAGAAATCATGTGAATTTGCACAAAAGTGGCTAAAAAATCCNACNAGATATGTTGTAAANCCTTTATCAGTGTTAAACTCNAAAAATAGTGATTTTTCACCATCTTTTGGAAATAGTGANTATAATGAAATCTATTTNACATCTTCAAGAGAAGGTGGNTTNTCTGAAGATATTGATGAAAGAACAGGNGAAANTTATACTGATATTTATGTNTCAAAACTCCAAAAAACTGGTAAGTGGAGTGCNCCAGCTTTATTACCNTCTCCAATTAATACNGGAAACGCTCATGAAGGATCTTCATATCTCAACAGTANAGGAAACAGAATGTATTTTACAAAATGTAGCACGGAAGATAAAAAAATAAATAATTGTTNNATTTGTGTGTCTTCGAAAAAAGGAAAATTGTGGGGTGATCCCCAGCAANTACAAATTGATATTGATTCAGGAATTACTATTGGTCATCCTTCTGTGTTAGAATCTGAAGATAATTNTGTTTTAGTTTTTTCTGCCAATATGANCGGNGGTTATGGAGGTAATGANTTGTGGATATCAACAAAAGAAAAAAGAAATGCATGGTCAANTCCAGTTAATTTAGGTCCAGCAGTTAANACNCCTGGAGATGAACAGTTTCCTTTTTTACATGAGAGTGGAGATCTTTATTTCGCTTCCAACGGACATGCAGGTATGGGTGGTNTAGATATTTTTGTGGCTAACAAAGATGAAAATGATATTTANTCAGTTGTAAGTAATTTAAAGTTTCCNATCAATTCAGCATCTGATGATTTTGGTATAATTGTTGAACGNTCATCTGAAAGAGGTTATTTAACATCAAANAGGANAGGTGGTAANGGTGGTGATGATATTTATCAATTTGANCTNCCTAAGCTNGAATTTGATGTNAAAGGAACAATAACTGATTCAAAAACNGGNGAAATACTAACTGCAGTATCTGTTAAAATAACTTCNTCNGATAGTTTGACATATACTGTAATATCTGANAATACAGGTCTTTACAGAAAATCAGATATTCAACCAATAACNACATATGATNTTTTTATCGAACATGAAGGTTATTTNAATAAAACCGNNAGNTTTACAACTCAAGATATACATGAAAATAAAACATTTGTAATAGATNTACAACTAGATCCTATCAAAAAGGAAATTATTTTACCAAGAATTGAATATGATTTTGCNAAATGGGATTTAAGANCACAATCAATTGTTGATTTAGATNTNTTAGTAGAAACATTAAATGATAATCCNGANATTGTTATTGAGCTTACCTCTCATACAGATTTTAGGGGTGGTGAAAAACAAAATATCGANTTATCTCAAAAAAGAGCAGATGTATGTGTAGATTATTTGATAAGTAAGGGTGTCCANAAGGAAAGATTAATNGCAGTAGGAAANGGTGAGTCTGTNCCTTTTGTNATTGTTAATAAAGANGGAAGATTTAAAGAAGGAGACGTTTTAACNAAATCTTATATNAAAAAAATAAAGTTCAGAAAAAATAGAGAGAAAGCACATCAGTANAATAGAAGAACNACTTTTAAGGTTTTACCAGATGAGNAAATTTCTCAANCTGAGACTTCTTTATCGCCTAGNGTAAATGAATAAATATATTTTTTACAAGCACTAAAGCATCCTGAATTTAGGGTGCTTTNTATATTATGAAAGATAATAGATACAATCAAAGAGGTGTTTCGGCAGATAAGGAGGATGTTCATAATGCAATAAAAAAAATNAATAAAGGTTTATATCCTAATGCATTTTGTAAATTAGTTCCAGATTACCTAGCATTNGATGATGATTATTGTATTGCAATGCATGCGGATGGAGCAGGTACAAAATCATCTTTAGCATANCTGTATTGGAAAGAGACAGGAGATATTTCAGTTTGGAAAGGAATTGCGCAAGATTCTATTGTCATGAANATTGACGATTTACTNTGTGTTGGAATTACNGATAACATNATGCTATCNTCAACTATTGGAAGAAATAAAAATTTAATTCCTGGTGATGTAATTTCTGAAATTATTAACGGAACAGAAGAATTAATTNAGAAATATAAAAAATACGGNGTNAATATAAAATCAACTGGTGGTGAAACTGCAGATGTTGGAGATATAGTACGTACAATCATTGTTGANACAACAGTTTTAGCTCGAATAAAACGAAATGAAATTATTAATAATGATAATATTAAATCTGGTGATGTAATTGTAGGTCTTTCTTCTTTTGGNAAATCGAGNTATGAAGATTTTTATAATGGTGGTATGGGTAGTAATGGATTAACTTCAGCAAGACACGATATCTTTTCTAANAATCTTGCANTAAAATATCCTGAAAGTTATGATAATAATATNCCTGATGATCTAATTTATTCNGGATCAAAAAATCTAACTGATACTATNNAAAATGTTGANGTAAATATTGGNAGATTAGTTCTTTCACCCACTAGAACTTATGCTCCAATTATAAAAAAAATTCTTGAANTATACCGACATGAAGTTCATGGNATGATTCATTGNACTGGTGGTGGACAAACAAAAATTTTAAATTTNATAAGTGATNTACATATTATTAAAGATANTTTATTTANAACACCACCATTATTTGATCTAATACAAAAGGAATCTTNAACTAATTGGAAAGAAATGTATAAGGTNTTTAATATGGGACATNGAATGGAATTGTATGTTTCTGAAAATATTGCNAACAAAATNATTGATATATCTAAATCTTTTGGAGTNGAAGCAAAAATTATAGGAAGGGTAGAATCNTCCAAAGAAAAAAAACTAACTATCTCATCATCAAATGGGANATTCACTTACCAATAATGATTGAAAAGTTAAAAGATATTAATAGCAGGTATTTGGAGGTGGAAAAATTGATATCTTCNCCNGATGCTATGAATGATATGAAAAGTTATATTCAGTTAAGTAAAGAATATAAAGATTTAGAACCTATTATTAAAGCNTNTAAAGAATATNCAGGNNTAATAGAAAATATTGAAGAAGCCAAAGATATTATTTCAAATTCTGACGATATAGAAATGAAGGAAATGGCCAGAAGCGAACTTGATCTTAGCTTAAATAGAAAAGTTGTAATGGATGATGAAATCAAGTTATTATTAATTCCCAAAGATCCTGCTGATGGAAAAAATGCTGTTATGGAAATTAGAGCTGGAACAGGTGGTGATGAAGCAAGTATTTTTGCTGGAGATCTTTTTAGGATGTATTCTTCTTATGCGGCCACAAAAGGTTGGAAAATTGAAATTGTTGATATTGCTGAAGGGACAGTAGGTGGCTATAAAGAAATAATTTTTAATGTTTTGGGAGAGGATGTATATGGACAGTTAAAGTTTGAATCAGGAGTGCATAGAGTTCAAAGGGTGCCTGACACTGAAACTCAAGGTCGTGTTCATACATCAGCTGCCACCGTTATAGTTTTGCCAGAAGCTGAGGAATTTGATATTGAGCTAAATCAAAATGATATTCGTAAAGATACATATTGCTCATCAGGTCCTGGAGGACAATCGGTAAACACTACATATTCTGCTGTTAGGCTAACACATATTCCAACTGGAATTGTTGCACAATGTCAGGATCAAAAATCTCAGCACAAAAACTATGATAAAGCACTTAAGGTTCTTCGTTCAAGAATTTATGAGATGGAGCTACAAAAAAAATTAGAGGAAGAAGCTAAACATCGAAAAACTATGGTTTCAACTGGTGATAGATCTGCAAAAATTAGAACATATAATTATCCTCAAGGTAGAGTAACAGAACACAGAATTTCAATGACAAAATACAATTTACAAGCAACTATGAGTGGAGATTTACAAGAATTTATCGATGAACTACAGTTTGCTGAAAATGCAGAAAAATTAAAAGAAGGACAAAGTTAATCATATGAATAAGGACGATTTAGTTAGAAAAATTAAAGAAAAACAATCTTTTTTATGTGTAGGCTTAGATTCTGATTTAACCAAAATCCCAAAGCATTTACTTTCATATGATGATCCAGTTTTGGAATTTAATAAACAAATTATAGATGCAACGAAAGAACATTGTGTTGCTTATAAACCAAATATAGCGTTTTATGAATGTATGGGGTCAAAAGGATGGGAGACGCTACAAAAGACTTTAGATTATATACCAAATGATATATTCACCATTGCTGATGCTAAAAGAGGCGATATTGGTAATACATCAGCAATGTATGCTAAGACTTTTTTTGAAAACATGAGTTTTGATTCTGTAACTGTATCTCCATATATGGGTTCTGATTCAGTTTTACCATTTTTAAATTACAAAAAAAAATGGGTTATACTATTAGTACTTACATCTAATGAAGGAAGTAAAGATTTTCAATATATGGAAGATATCAATAAAAATAAATTGTATCAAAATGTTATTCTTGAATCTAGTAAATGGGGTAATACAAGAAATTTAATGTATGTGGTTGGTGCTACACAATTAAATGAAATAAAAAAAATACGACAAATTGTTCCTAATAACTTTTTATTAATTCCTGGAATCGGTGCTCAGGGTGGCGATCTTGTTTCAGTTTCTAAAATTGCTATGAATTTTGAATGTGGTATTTTAATAAATTGTTCAAGATCTATTATATACTCATCCTCTGATTTTGATTTTGCTGAAAAAGCAGGCTTCGAAGCAAAAAAAATTCAAAAAAAAATGTCATCTCTATTATTAGAAAAGATAAGTTAATATTATAAAGATTAAGTTTTTTTTTTATTAGTATATTTTTTAAATTGCAATCAATTTGAAAAATATGAAGTTTTTTAACAAATTTTTAAATAAAAAAATATTTGGGGTATGCTCATATTTTAGTGATATTATTGGAGTGGATTCTTCTCTTGTTAGACTTATATTTATTTATTCATTGTTTACGAATATTTTATCATTATCAATTTATATTTTATTTTTATTTATCATTAGTCTAAAGAAATATTCTAAGATAAATTATATTAAATCGCTATTTTCATAATATGGAAAACTTGCAAATTATATTAACATTAGTTTTACTAGTTATTGAGGTAATTGCATTTGCATGGTTAATTATTGATCTTCAAAAATCTAAGAAGAAACAAGATCAAATAATAAATTTAGAACATCAAATTTTACAAGTTGAAGAATCAATCATGGATTTAGAAAAAAGTATAATTAAAAAAATAGATGTGTTAATTGATAAGCAGACCAATGATGATTAGTTTTTCAATATTTTAATTATGAAGGTTTTAATTACAGGAAGTAATGGGTTGTTGGGACAAAAACTTCTGCACAAAATAAGGGAGGATGATACATTAGAATTAGTTGCTACTTCAATTGGTGTGAATCGTGTTTCCCAAAAAACAGGCTATAAGTATATTTCATTAGATGTTACTAATAAAAGAGAAGTAGAGAGAGTAATTTTAGCTCAAAAACCACATGTAGTTATTAATACAGCAGCCATGACTAATGTTGATTTGTGTGAAGATAAGAGAAGTGAATGTGATTCTTTAAATATTAATGCTGTAAAATATTTGGCTAACTCATGTAAAAAGATAGATGCCCACTTAATTCATATTTCAACTGATTTTATTTTTGATGGAGAGAATGGACCGTATTCTGAAGATGATGAGCCAAATCCACTTTCGTATTATGGTCTTTCAAAATTGAAATCCGAGCAGTTACTACAGGCCCACAGTGTAAATTGGACGATTCTCAGAACAATAATTGTTTTTGGAGTAGGAGAGAGTTTAAGCAAAGGAAACATCGTGCTTTGGGCAAAGGATGCTTTAGCTAAAGGGGATTCTTTAAGTATTATTGATGATCAATTCCGGGCTCCAACTTTAGCAGAGGATTTAGCAGATATCTGTATATTAGCTGCCAAGAAAAAAGCATTGGGAATTTTTAATGCATCTGGCAAAGATATAATGAGCATTTATGAACTAGTAGAAAGGGTAGCTAAACACTACGGAATGTCAACTGATAATTTAAATAAGATAAATACATCTACACTTAATCAAAAGGCAGTGAGACCGCCCAAAACAGGATTCATTTTAGATAAATCCATAAATGAATTAGGATACAAACCTCATTCATTTGAAGAGTCTTTAGCTTTAATGGATGAGCAAATAAAATAATACATTAATAATGAAAAAAAGACTGCTAACTTTCACAATAATCTATTGATACACTTAAATATTAAGTAATTTTATAAATAATATGACAAAAAAAATATCACTTTTAACTTTAATGCTTATTTCCGCTTTTACCTCAAAAGCAGCTACATTAAGCGAAAAAATAGATAGCTTTTTCAAGCCTATTGTTGAGAACTATTTAGAACCTATTATTTTCTGGGATCCTATTAAAGCAATGGGTTTTGATATAGGAGCTAGTGTTCCTATTGTGGTAGTATGGTTAGTCTTTGGTGCTATTTACTTTACTTTTAAAATGAATTTTATAAATATTAGAGGATTTAAGCATGCTATTGGTTTAGTAAAAGGAGATTATGATGATCCAAATGATAAAGGAGAGGTTTCTCATTTTCAGGCATTAACAACTGCTCTTTCAGCAACTGTTGGTTTAGGAAATATAGCTGGAGTGGCTATTGCTATTTCTATTGGGGGACCGGGAGCGACTTTTTGGATGATAGTAGCTGGCCTACTTGGGATGTCTGCAAAATTTGTTGAATGTACTTTGGGTATTAAATATCGAAAAATAGATGAAAATGGAGAGGTATCTGGGGGTCCAATGTATTATTTGCGTGATGGATTGGCTAAATACAACATGGCAGGATTTGGTAAGTTATTGGCTGTTTTATTTGCAATACTTTGTATAGGAGGTTCTTTTGGAGGTGGTAATATGTTTCAAGCCAATCAGGCTTATGCCCAGCTAGCAGGTCAGTTTCCAGCATTAGCTGGAAACGGGCCGATGTTTGGTCTTATATTATCTATTTTAGTAGGGGCAGTTATTATTGGAGGGATTAAATCTATTGCAAATGTTACTGAAAAGATAGTTCCATTTATGGCTGCTTTATATGTGGGTACTGCATTAATTATTATTTTACTTAACTTTACAGAAATTGGAACTGTATTTGCTTTAATATTTAAAGGCGCTTTTGCTCCAGCTGCAGGTCTAGGTGGTATAGTTGGAGTACTTATTCAAGGATTTAGAAGGGCAGCTTTTTCAAATGAAGCTGGTGTTGGATCTGCTTCTATTGCACATGCTGCAGCTAAAACAAATGAGCCAGTATCTGAAGGGTTTGTTGCTTTATTAGAGCCTTTTATAGATACAGTTGTAATTTGCACTATGACAGCATTGGTTCTTATTATCACAGGATTTCATAATGTGCAAGGAGTGGAGGGTGCTCAAATGACTTCTCAAGCATTTGGATCTGTATTTTCTTGGTTTCCATATTTATTGGTAATTGCTATTTTCTTATTTGCTTTCTCAACTATGATCTCTTGGTCATACTATGGTCTTAAAGCATGGACATTCCTATTTGGAAGAACAAAGCTTTCTGTGTACTCATATAAATTATTATTTCTTTTATTTATTATCATAGGATCTTCTGTAAAACTGGGAGCAGTACTGGATTTCTCTGACATGATGATACTGGCAATGGCCTTTCCAAATATTGTTGGTATGCTTATATTATCAAAGGAGGTTCGTGTTGATTTAGATGATTATTATAGTAGATTAAAGTCTGGAGTTATTAAGAGATTTAAATAGATTTTTAAAAATAAAAATGATAAGTAAAAAAATAGATTTAGTAATAAGGGAGGTGCCTGATTTTCCAAAACCAGGTATTAATTTCAAAGATATCACTACTCTTTTATTAGACCAGGAATTATCTTCCGAGATAATAGATACTTTTATTAATCGATTAAAAGGTAAAAAGATTGATGCTATTGTTGGAGTTGAAAGTAGAGGATTTCTATTTGGCTTCTTACTTGCTAATAAAATGGGAATACCTTTCATTCCAATTAGAAAATCGGG
>NZWA01000077.1 GCA_002697505.1 Flavobacteriales bacterium
ATTTGAGAAAACTTTACCGAAAGCTTTTCCTGATTGTGCGTTTGTATTATAGCAAAGAAACGATAACACAAAACTTAAAATTATTGTTTTTTTCATTGTAATTGTCTAATTTTTTGACAAAAATANTACTTTATTTAAATTAAGTCTAAATAAAAACAACTTATTTATAATCATTTTAAATAANANNTATATTTTTGTCAAAAANTAATTATGAAAAACTTTTACTTAAGCTTAATTCACAAAATATTTTCACTACTAATTGCTTTATTTTTTATNTANAAGGGATATGGAAAGTTCACATCAGATAAGTATAAGCNAATTGATGAAANTAGTTTAGTAACAACTATTATTNACAATTCATCTTATGANGCTCCTGTTGGCTACAATNTAGTTATGAATACTTTTAAATATTCTGGATTTTTAGATATGATATCATTAATTCAAATATTAGCTGGTATTCTAATAATTATTCCTNTCACAAGATTAGTTGGTCTTTTGACTTTACTTCCAATAATTTTTAANATATTTTTCATGCATGTTTTTTTTGATAATAGAGTGGACGAAAATATTGAAACCGGGTTCTTGTTAGTGATTAATGTAATATTATTACTTAATTATAAAAAACANTTTTTTTCACTGTTTTTAAAGAAAGAATCACATTAAATAGTTAGATAATTAATATTTTTGTATAATATATTTTATGCAAAAAGANNACTTTAAAAACTTAACTCAAGAAGAAAAATATATCTTGAAAGANAAAGGAACTGAACCTCCTTTTTCGGGAGAATATAATGATTTTTATGATGCAGGTNTATTTGTTTGCCGTGCATGCAAGGCACCNNTATATGAATCAAATACAAAATTTAATTCAGGNTGTGGTTGGCCATCTTTCGATGACGAAATAAAAGGAGCAATAGTCAGGTATGAAGATTTAAGCTTGGGAAGAAAAAGAACTGAAATTTGTTGTGCANAATGCGATGGGCACTTNGGNCATGTTTTTCATGGAGAAAAAATAACCAAAAAAAATACTAGACACTGTGTNAANTCATTAAGTATTCAATTTAAACCATACAAGAATTTACAAAAAGTAACATTNGGNGGGGGATGTTTTTGGTCAATACAACAGATATATAACAANACTAAGGGAGTATANTTAACACAATGTGGTTATATGGGTGGAAANACAATAAATCCAAGTTATGANGAGGTATGNTCTGGCAANACAAATCATGCTGAAGTTGTTGAAATATATTTTGATGACTCAGTNATTTCATTTGAAAAGCTACTTGATATNTTTTGGNATANTCATGANCCTACAACAATAAATAGACAGGGGAATGATATNGGAACCCAATACAGATCAATAATTTTTTATGAATCTGATCAACAAAAANAACTAGCATGTGANTCGATGAAGAATCGNCAAAGCAAATTCNAANNAAAAATTGTTACACAAATCACTCNCNAGCACAAATTTTATCGTGCTGAAGAATACCATCAAAATTACTTTGATAANAATAATTTAAGCGGTTGTAGTATTTAATTTNGGAAGATGAATAGAAAATGTTGTACCTATATTTTGNTTTGACTCNAATATAAAAATCGAACCGTTGTGATACTCTTCAATTATTCTTTTAGATAATGATANACCAAGACCCCAACCTCTTTGTTTTGANGTCACACCNGGCTTAAAAATATTTTTAATTAGTTTTTTATCNATTCCATCTCCATTGTCTTTAATATTTATTACTACACTAGANNTAGATTCTTTAACNGAAATTATAATTTTNCCATTACCTTTAATCGCATCAACTGCATTTTTAACAAGGTTTTCNATTACCCANGCAAATAAAGTAGGNCCAATTGGAATGATGATTTNNTTCTGTGNCATATNAAGTTCAAATTCNGTTTTNGCNGGNAATCTTGATTTTAAATAATAAATNAATTTAGAAATCACACTAACNATGTTCGTNTTTTTTAGTTCTGGCTTAGATCCAATTTTNGAAAATCGATCAGCAATAATTTCAAGTCTTTTAATATCTTTCTCCATTTCTNAAGCAATTNCTTCATTTTTATTTTTTTCTTTTAANAGTTCAAGCCAAGCCATTAATGATGATAATGGAGTTCCAATTTGATGGGCAGTTTCTTTGGCCATTCCAGCCCATACTTGNTTTTGTTCAGANTTACGACTTGCGCTAAAAATTAAATAAGCAATAATCATNAANATTGCAATAAAAANTAGTTGATAGANAGGGTAATAACGTAATCTGTTAAGAAGNGCAGAATCNTTNTAATAAATCCATTGCAGATCTCCNGGAATATTTACTCTAATTGGTTCATCTCCTGANTCTTTGATTAAGTTAAGTTCGTTACGTAAAAATGATTTNGTTATTTCATTCTTTTTTAGCAAACCATACTTAATTAATATNTTNTTNANGCTGGTNTTGTTNTCAAAATTTCTGTGTTGTAAAATACTATCACAATCATCAACTAGAATAACAGGNATATTGCTGTTTTCTGAAATAACTTTAATTGCNAAAGAATAATCTCCTTCTCCATAAATATTTACTAACTGTTTTGTAGCATAGGCCCANAGTTCAATTTTTTTTCTTTCTTCAGTTTTTAACTCTTTAACAAGTTTATTTGTTACAAAAAGAGATGAAAAGCCTATAANAATAGCAAAAGCTAATAATAAAAACTTCCANTTTTGTTTTTTTGAGTATATATCCATTTGATTAGGGTTTNTAGTCTTCTTCATCCCATTCTATTTCAATATCATTTTCCTTCAATTTATCANTATCTNCTTTCTTTTTTGNATTTAAAATATCTTCTTTTATTATNGTATTTATAAACTTAACTTCTTTNGTAATTTTATTTTGAATATCTTCNTTTAATTTTAATCCGTCAAAAGCTATTTCTGTTTTATCCTTATCACCTGACATNTTCAAAAATATTGCAGTAAAATTTTGATCATCTTTTANAACCTCGCCAAATTCAGAACTANTATTTTTTGTTTTAAATTTTTTAAATAAAANTTCTGATAAAAGTAATGTAATATCATAATTAATTAGATTATCAAATGTGTGNGTTCCTGAAAGNAATAATGAAAGTGCCGAAGAATTAATTTCCATTTTTGGTATTGTGACAATTTTATCTTTCACATCAATTGTATTTTTCAATGTTGAAAACTGCACGTGTTTCAAATCATCTACACTTACAAAACTTGATAATTTTTCTAGGGGTTCAAAATTAATTAATTCTCCNTTCTCAATGGTTAAGTCTGAGGTNAGTATAAGTTTTTCATCAATNAACTTNGTNTCAGGNTTCCAATGTGATTCAAAATCTATTTTTGCTGAACTAATACCTTTAATATGGTCAGANTGAATAAAATTTTGATTAAAGTTATTAAATGCAACAAAAGTATTTTGAATATTNATGCTNTTTAAAATCAAATTNGCTTTTAGAATNAGATAATTTTTGGTTTCCTCATTTAAACTAAAATNGCTTGTGATATTACCACCAAGANAATTTCCTTTAATGTTTTTACCANTAATCATTCTATTTTGTAGNCNTAANNNNCCTATTAAATCNGTTACGTAAAAATCTTTATAGATAAGTTTTTTTAGTTCTAAATNAAAATCAAATGTAATCCATTTGGGAATTAAATGATTTTCAANTGANNTGTTGTTAGTTTCTTNTGNTGGNNTGTATATGATTTTGTCAGATTTAATTTCTCCAAATAAATTAATTGTTTCAGATTTTTTAGTNAAATAAGCAACNAAATTNTNAATATGACCATNATANTTCAATATGTTNTTTTCAATTTCTAAAAAACTNCTNTNAACAACTATATCATCATTATTCATTNTTATTTCAGCGAAGTNAATACTGTAATCTATTGGGGAGTTAAGATAATTGAAATTNAGGTTNTTAATTTCTAAATCGCTNGNATGTTCTGCTAANAGNAAATAGTCTGAAAANTTTTTATCAAAAGAAATATTGCCTTTATATTTTGAACTTGCATTAATTTTTCCTTTTAAATTTAGAAAAGGTGAATTTTGAAANTAGTTGTTAATATCANTTGCTTCTAAAGAAGAATTGAAATTGCCAGTTAGAAANAATTTNTTGAGGTTGNTAANTTTAAAATTTCCAANAATATTACCATTTGCAAGANTAGTNGAAAAGTTNGAAAATTCTATTTCNCTTGTTTGAAAATTTTTAAGATTTCCATTTGTAATTNTTCCNTTAGTTGAAATATTAGTAAATTTTANAGGTTTTTCTTTAAGTTCAAAAACACCANTTTTAATGTTAAAATCCATTGTAAAAGAAGGGTTTTTGTCATCACTTTTTCTNATTATTTCTCCTTTACAATCTATAAGNCCTTCAGCNAAAAAAGNTTTAGTTAATGCTCTAAATTTTTTAGGCATATATCTAATAATNTGTTTGATTTGCTGNTTTTCAGTAGCAACACTTAAATTTAATAATCTTTTACGACCAATNANNCCACTAATTTNTGCTAANACCTCNTCTATTAAAATGTNTGATCCTGTTATTATGAAAATCTGATTNNTATTAAATTTCAATTTTAAATTTAAAGAACTAGTTAGNTCTTCTAAATAATTTATCTTNCCTATTTGAACTTTTTTTGAAAAGATTTTTCCTTTNAAATNATAAATATCNTNATCAATATNTATTANGCATTCATTAATATTNCANTNAATATTTGATTTGCTTTTATCATCTAAAAATTTAAACTNTATATTTATNAGTAGAAGCTCTTTTATATTGCTATTTTTTTGTNGATCTTCAGCTTTATATTTTTNATTTAAAAATTGATGTTGATTTTTATTTAAGTTAATTATTCCTTCTTCTAAATATATTTGTTGTATTATATTTTTTTTAACTANTAAATCAATAATATTAAAATTNACAGATGCTTTTGCAGANTATATAACTGTGTCATTTTTTGTNTTTTGTNTAGAATCAGANAGTAATANGTCATCTANATTTATTGAGANGTAAGGAAAATNCTCCCAAATACTNAAAGAAATNTTTTTATAATTTGNTTTTAAGTTAGTNGTTGTANTTATTTTGNTTTTTAAAGTNTGACCAATATCATCCTTGTAAGTGTTATTTAAAAAAAAATTGATAAATAAAATACATATGCTTATTATAATTAAGCTATATANAATTATATGTATTNTTTTCTTTTTCATTTTTTAGTAAAGTTAAATATNATAACGAANAAAATGAAACTATCTTATTAAGATCTGTTTAAAATATTTATTTCTTNATCNGTTAANNATCTAGTTTTTTTTCTTGGAAGATTTTTTTTTGACAATANACCAATGCTTACNGTATCTATANNNATTATTTTNAGTNACATTTTGTTGAATATATTTTTTAAACTTTTAATATTACCTTTTGTNAGCTCTATTCCAATCTCATTTTTTTCTTTAACAAAAGATATTTNATTGATCCTAACTTGCTTNTGATTTTGAATTTCTTTTAAAANTTCTTTTGAAATNTTTTCAGTTAATNTTATNTGATATATTTTTTTTATTCTNTGACTTCTTTTAATTTTATCTAGNAGTGANTNNTCATTTGAAAAAATTGTGAGNCCTGTTTCATTAAAATCTAGTTGTTCATAATTATCAAGTTCATTNAAATANATTTTTGGTAATAGTTTTTTAGTGTGTNAATTTATATNAAAGCATGANTANTTTTTAGGCTTATTTANAAGGATATANTGTTTNTGNTGGTNTTTGATTGTNTTTTTNTTGAAGATTATCTCGTCTTCTTTTTTTACAANAACACCCATTTNAGNTNNNACTNTNCCATTAACAGTTACTAACCCATTTTTAATTAAATTATCAGCTTCTTTTCTTGTACANTTTTGGTGTTTAGCTATAAGTTTATTTAACCTCAAGTTTAGTNATAGATTAATTTATAAGTATTTTTTTTTCAACNGTNCCATCATTATAGTAAAANAANGTAATATTACTTAAACACCCATTTTTTTGACCTAACATATTAGTTGTTTGAACTAATTTTTTTTCAAAANTNGAAGAATTAATNTTANTAGTATTNGTCGGTTGGTTGCAAGGNAANAAAGGGTAAATAAAGGAACTAACAAAATTCAAAGCCTGAACAAANCTTGAGTCNGNGTTTCCACTTTGAAACCAATCATGATCACCACCATCATAAACAAGAAGGTNNTTTAATAANCCAATATTATTTGTTTGATNATGNATTTCATTACTNCCACAAAGCTCTAGTACNGTTGGAANACCAAGGCCAGGAGCACANTTAAAATCAATTGTTTGGTCAGCATTTCCATGNACACTAACAATNGGTGNTTCTTGAACNTCAATCCAATTTGGGGTATTTATTNCTCCNGCAAAANTTATNACANCACTTATTTTTGATGAAAACCCNTTATTACCAACATCTCCTTCTAAACCTCCNGAATTATTNACTANNGTTTGNATNCTTGTTCCATTTGGNGNGCTNGTNTTNGGAAGNTCTNAAACATCGTTAATATAAGCTAAATGTANTGCTGTTACTGCNCCCGCAGAAGATCCNCCAATAAAAATNGTATTTTGATCTATTCTATAATTATTTCCGTTAAAATAATCTTTTCTAAAATNTCTAATNGCAGCNTTTACATCAGCAACTGAGTTCCAAACAGTTAANTATTGTTCNTCTTGNGACAAGACAAAGNNNANNTGGTTTNAGCTAAGNCGATAATTAACTGAAGCTGTAACATAGCCTTTTTTTGCAAAATGTTCACAAAAATCGATNCAATCAATTTCTGTTTTGCTACCNCCAAGATAACTTCCNCCGTGTATAAAAATAATTAAAGGNCNNTTGCTAGCCGTNTCACNGTNNGGAGTATATATATCCATTTCATGATANGAGTCTTGGTATTGTATCTGATCAGAATAATTAACAGTAGTTTTTGANACAGAGTTAAANATTTNAGTCNCATATCTNCCATTACACTGAGAATAGATTACANTACTANAAAATANTNATAATATTATAAATAATTTAATTTTNATTTTTATCAGNATTTAATTTATNTATCATTTNTTGAATTTTATCATCTTCTATTTTTNCAAATAAATGNNCTCCNNNATTAATTTTATGTNCTGAATTNATTATTATTTTACTCCTGCATCAGTCCATTTAAGTTTTGTTAAATTTAAGATATCTTTTAATTTTTTGGATGTAAAAGGCAGAAAAGGTTCAGAAACAATTGAAAGTGAGGCGGTAATTTGTAATGAAATATTTAAAATTGTCTTTGCTCTTTTTTCATCTGATTTAATAACTTTCCATGGTTCACAATCTGCAAGATACTTATTTCCTATTCTTGCAAGATTCATCATTTCTGTTAGTGCTTCTCTAAAACGAAATTTTTTTATGGATTTAGCAATTTTTGTTGGCGATTTTTTAAGTATCGATAAAATTTGTTCGTCATATTCATTTGTAATATCTACTACAGGAACCTCACCTCCCCAATATTTATTTGTCAAAACAACAACTCGATTAACAAAGTTTCCTAATATAGAAACCAACTCATTATTATTTCTAGCTTGAAATTCTTTCCATGTAAAATCAGTATCTTTATTTTCAGGTGCAGATGCACAAAGCGCATATCTAAGCGAATCTTGTTGATCTTTAAAATCTATTAGGTACTCGTGCAACCATATTGCCCAGTTTTTTGAAGTAGATAATTTATTACCTTCTAAATTTAAAAACTCGTTAGCAGGCACATTTTTTGGTAAGATATAATTCTTTTTTAGCCTTAAAATTATTGGAAAAATTATACAGTGAAAAACTATATTGTCTTTTCCAATAAAGTGTACTAATTCAGTGTCACGACTTTTCCAATAATCCTCCCATTTTTTATTATTTAATTTAGCCCATGCTTTTGTTGCTGATATATAACCAATAGGGGCGTCAAACCAAACATAAAGTACTTTTCCTTCTGAATTTTCCAGAGGAACCTTAACACCCCATTCTAGATCTCTTGTTATAGCTCTGGATTTAAGACCTGAATTAATCCAAGATTTACATTGGCCTAAAACTTGAGTTTTCCAAGTTTTTGTATCATGATACTTAGAATCGTTTATAACTCCTTCGTCGATCCATTTTGCTAACCATTTTTCGTGCTTCGCCATTGGCAGGTACCAATGTTTTGTTTTTTTTAATACTGGTTTATTTCCACTTATAGTAGATTTTGGATTGATTAGTTCATTAGGACTAAGAGCCGATCCACATTTTTCACATTGATCACCATAGGCATGCTGATATCCACACTTTGGACATTCACCTTCAATGTATCTATCAGCTAAAAATTGATTTATTGAATCATCAAAATATTGTTCAGTAGTTTTAACTTCAAATAAATTGTTTTTTTCTAATGAAGTAAAAAATTCTTTAGCAGTTTCATGATGTATTTTTTCTGATGTCCTGTGATAAATACTAAAATCTATACCAAATTCAGCAAAAGTTTTTTTGTTTTGATTATGGTATTTATCTATTATCTCTTTGGGAGTTAATCCTAACTTTTTAGCTTGCAAAGTAATTGCAGCGCCATGTTCGTCTGAACCACAGATAAATGCAACATCTTCATTATTTAATCTTAAAAATCGCACATAAATATCGGCAGGGAAATATGCTCCGGCTATGTGACCAATATGAATTGGTCCATTTGCATACAACAGAGCAGAGGTGACAATATGTTTTTTTCCCATTTAAAAAGAATAAATTATTTTAGCATATATGAAATGCAAATTAATTAATATTATCTATGATAACACCTAAAAATCTTAAAAAAGGTGATAAAGTAGCTATTTTATCAACTGCTCGAAAAGTTTCTATTGATGAAATAAAATTTGCAATAACTATTTTTGAAAGTTGGGGTTTAGTTGTTGAGCTGGCAGAAAACTTATTTGAAGAAGATAATCAATTTGCAGGAACAGTTTCACAACGAACACAAGACCTACAAA
Organism: Flavobacteriales bacterium; assembly: GCA_002697505.1. Lineage (GTDB taxonomy): Bacteria > Bacteroidota > Bacteroidia > Flavobacteriales > BACL11. The sequence continues at coordinate 9,018 of NZWA01000077.1, forward strand.
ACATGATTAATCGTCGTGATGTTAAAGCAATTTTTTTTGCTCGAGGAGGTTACGGAACTGTTCAAATTATTGATAGTCTAAATTTTTCTCAGTTAAGCAAATTTCCGAAATGGCTTGTTGGATACAGTGATATAACAGTTATACACTCACATTTAAATAATTTAGGATTTATAACATTACATGCTTCTATGCCAATAAATTATGTTTCAAATAAAAAGACTGCTTTAGATAGCATTTATAATGTCCTGTTTAATAGTAAAAACAATATTCAGTTGAAGTCTCATTATTTAAATAAGTTAGGAAGTGTAAACGGCAAGATAGTAGGAGGTAATTTATCAATCATTTATAGTTTAATTGGATCAAAATCAGAGACAGATACACAAAATAAAATATTGTTTTTAGAAGATATTGATGAGTATTTATATCATATTGATAGAATGATGATTAATTTGGACAGAAATAATATATTATCTAATATTAAAGCTTTAATTGTGGGTTCTATGACAAGTATGAATGATAATGAAGTTCCATTTGGTAAAAGTGCAAATGAAATAATTCATTCATATGCAAGTAAATATGATTTCCCAATTTGCTTTAATTTTCCATCTGGACATATTGACGACAATAGAGCTGTAATTTTTGGAGCTGAATCACACTTATATATTTCAGAAAACGATGTATTTTTGGAACAATAAATTTTTAATAATTAAAAATTATGGAGAAATTAAAATGGAGTTTTTTTTTAGTTCTTATGACCGCAATAATTCTAAAGATGGAGGGTCTTCCTTTTTCAAGTGAATTGTTTATTTTGAGCTACCTGTTAGGTAGTGTATATTGTATTTATAAAATTTCGATAGAGTTAAAATTAAAATTTAGTTATTATTGACTTATAACTTTTGGAACTTTAAAGTAGTCTGAATCTTTTTTTGGACCATTTTTGAGAGCTAAATTTTGTGTCAGTTCATTAGAAACAACATCTTTTCTTGTAACATTAATTTCTTGTGTTAAGTAAATCAATGGGTCCACATTTTTAGTATCAATTTCAGAAAGTTTATCTATGAATTGTACAATTTTATTCAAATCATTTATAATTTGTTTTTTTTTGATTGAATCAAATTTTAATTTAGATAGGTTAGATATGTTTTCTACAAGATTATCAGTTATTTTCATATTGCTTTAATTTTTCAAAAATAATATTATATACATAATTATTTATGCTCTCCGTATTAAAATTTTTGGGATCAATAGATTTATGTACTGTAACTCTTATAACTCCAGGTTTACCTTTAAAATAACTTTTTGGAAATTTCTCTTTGTTATCAGCTATTGTTATAGGTATAATTCTGATATTCTCTTGACAAGCTAATTTAAAAGCACCATTTTTAAATTTTTTTAAAAATACATTTTCTCTTGGTATACCACCTTCAGGAAAAATACACATGCTAATTCCCTTTTTTAATTTATAAGCAGATTTTTTGAATGCGCTGTAAGAATCTTTTAAATTTTTTCTATCAACAATAACAGAGTTTTTTTTAAAAAAATAACCAAAGACAGGAATTCTTGTTAATTCCGCTTTCCCCATAAACTGGACAGGTATATTTATAATTGAAAAAATAAATGGGATATCTAATGTTGATGTGTGATTGGGGCAAAAAATATAAACGGTATTGTTGTCTAATTTTTCTTCCCAAACTATTTTAGGGAAGATCAAGGAGCAAAATAAGGTTGTTTTTGACCAGTATCTAGTAATGTATGATACATATTTTGGGTTTTCACAAATTGTGCTAAATAGAAACAAAGCTGGCATAAATAAAATAAACGTGCATAGAAACACCAACAAAAACCATAATCTCCACAAACTACTAAAAATATAACTTAACCAATTCACCTTACAAAGATAAAAATCTACTATTTTTACATCAATAAAACAAAAATAAAAAATGTCAAGAGTTTTAACTGGAATACAAAGTACAGGTCTTCCACATTTAGGAAATATCTTAGGAGCAATAATTCCAGCTATAGAGCTGTCAAAAAGTAAAGAAAATGAAAGTTTATTTTTTATAGCTGATTTGCACTCGTTTACCACTGTAAGAAATCCAATTGATTTACAAGAAAATACTTATGCAACCGCAGCAGCTTGGTTAGCCTTTGGTTTTGATACTACAAATAATTTATTTTATAAACAATCTGATGTTCCTCAAGTTTGTGAGCTAACATGGTATCTTAATTGTTTTACACCATACCCTATGTTAACTAATGCTCATTCTTTTAAAGATAAGTCAAATAATTTATCATCTGTTAATTCAGGTCTTTTTACATATCCTGTTTTGATGGCCGCAGATATTTTACTATATGATTCAGAGGTTGTTCCTGTTGGTAAGGATCAATTACAGCACCTTGAAATAACAAGAGATATTGCAGGTTCTTTTAATCATCAATTTCCCAACTCATTTGTTTTGCCTCAATCAAAAATTGATAAAAAAGTTATGATTGTTCCCGGAACAGATGGACGAAAAATGAGTAAATCTTATAATAATACAATAGATATCTTTTTAAATGACAAACTCTTAAAAAAGCAGATAATGAGTATACAAACTGATTCATTAAGTTTAGAATCAAAAAAAGATGCTAATAAATGTAATGTTTATAAAATTTACCAATTACTTTCCTCTGATGATGAAGCACTCACACTCTACAACAAATATGCGCAAGGAAATTTTGGTTATGGTCATGCTAAGCAAGAACTATTTGAACTAATATGTTCAAAATTTTCTAGAGAAAGAGAAAAGTTTAATTATTTAATGGATAATAAAGAAATCATTGANAAAGAACTTAGCTTAGGTGCAGNNAAAGCTAAAGAAATAGCAAANAAGGTNTTAAAGAGANTTCGAACTAATATTGGTTACGTTTAATCGTTTNTNTTATATCTATTATANAGTTCTTTTTGGTGGTTCATTAAANTAATTTCNTTNCCNTTAATAAATGCTATAATAACGTTGTTTGTNNTCATGTCTAATGCATCTCCATCAGACACGAAAAAAGTAGCTTCTTTATTTTTTTCGATAGATCCAACCANANCATCAATTTTAAGTATTTTAGCTGTGTTAAGAGTTATACTTTTTACAGCATCCTCATAATTTTGACCGTAAGCAACAGTTGTTCCNGCTGTAAAGGGCAAATTTCTNGAACCCATTGCCTCCATGTCACCTGAATAACTTAAGCAAAACAGTATANCTTCATCATTTAGTTTTTTGGCCTGTAAAAAAGGATCATCAATTGGTTTATCTTGAGTAGCAGGTAGTCGATGTGTTCTTTTTAAAATTAGAGAGACATTATTCTTTTTTAATAGTTCAGTTATTTTTAAAGCATCNTCTGCACCAACTATAACCTTATTTTTAATTTTAAATTTATTTGCAAATCTAATTGCATCTCGCATATCNTTTGCNTGGTTAGTGTGNATATATAAAGTTTTAGTTCCATTAAATAATCCTTTNANACTTTCCATTTTTAAATCCATNATATTTGAAGAGATATNATAAGCTGNAGCTTTTTTGAAAAACCNATCNATTTCTTCAACTTTTTTAGAATAATTATCATTTTTCTTNATTTCACCTGGTTCAGCCCACCATCCCGTAGAATAAAANGATGAAGGCCAATTAANATGTANNCCATCATCTGCTCGTANTTGTGCATCCTCCCAGTTATNNCCTTTTAGATACATNACAGAAGANTGACCTGANATNACATTNCCTTTAGGAGTTACTTGAGCAATCATAACNCCATTACTGATNACAGTANTNAATATTNTTGAGTCNGNATTGTATGCAATAAGAGTTCTAACATTTGGGTTGTAGCTTCCAACTTCTCTNTAGTCATGAGTTGCTCTAACAGCNCCAATTTCAGTAATNCCNAGNGTTGTGTTTGGAANTATGAAAGCNGGGTAAATATGTTTTCCATTTAAACGATATATTGTATCAAAAGCTNATGGATCAATTCTAATNTTAGTNGCATCTCCAACGATTTCAAAAACTCCGTTATTTACACTNATTATAGAGTTTTCATAAACTTCTCCATTNCCAATATGAGCTGTAGCNCCAACAAGNAAAATAGGTTTTTCACCATAAACTTGNAGTTGCANTAAAGCAAGTAATATAATGANTATTTTTTTCATAATTTGTGTAAATTATGTTGACAACACTTATATAATTTTTCTTNTACTTTTTTTGGNGCTTGTTTTTNANTTTTGTCAAGTGACATTAATTTTATTATNCGCATNCGTTCNTTTAAATCTCTNTCTCTCATTTGTTTGTCTATTTCAAAATCAAACATAAGCTTTCCATCAACATAAGTTTGAAGAACTTTTGAATAAACAGATAATGGGTTGCCGTTCCANAAGACAANNTCTGCATCNTTTCCAACTGTAATACTTCCCATACGATCATCTAAGTGTAATAATTTTGCAGGATTTAAAGTTATCATTTTCCAAGCATCTTCTTCGCTAGCCCCTCCATANTTGACAGCTTTGGCTGCCTCATGATTAAGTCNTCTTCCCATTTCTGCATCATCAGAATTAATAGCTGTTACTANACCNGCATCGTTTAAAAGGCTNGCATTATGNGGAATAGCATCATTTACTTCANATTTATATGCCCACCAATCAGAAAATGTTGAGCCACCTGCNCCATGTNTCTTCATTTTATCTGCTACTTTATAGCCTTCTAAAATATGNGTAAACGTATTAATTGTAAANCCTAGTGAGTCAGCTACATGCATAAGCATATTGATTTCGGATTGAACATATGAATGACATGTTATAAACCTTTCAGAATTTAATATTTCAACTAAAACATTAAGTTCAATATCTTCTCTTGGTGCAGCTATGTTTTTCTTTTCTCGTAAACTTAAAGCATTATATTCTTTCCACTTTTTTTCATATTCTAACGCTCTGTAAAATGCATCGTAAAATACTTGTTCNACTCCCATTCTTGTTTGNGGAAANCGAATTTTTTCAAAGTCACCCCAATTACTTTGTTTTACATTTTCGCCCAAAGCAAANTTAATAAATCCATCAGCANNATTTATTTTCATTTCTTCAGCATTACTTCCCCAACGAAGCTTNACAATAGCAGATTGTCCGCCAATTGGATTTGCTGATCCATGNAGAAGTTGAGCTGCNACAGTTCCGCCTGCTAATTGTCTGTAAATATTATGATCATCAGNTTTAATGACATCACCAATGCTAACTTCTGCCGTGACTGATTGACTAGACTCATTAACCCCTTTACTTATAGCAATATGTGAGTGTTCATCAATTATNCCTGATGTTAAATGCATNTCTGAGGCATCAATTANTATATAATTTTTTTCATTTAAAAAGTCAGAGGGGTTAAGCATTGTGCCAATAGCTAATATTTTTCCATTATNAATAATTACATCAGTATTAAGAANAACTCCTTGCTTATCATTTGTCCAAACTGTAGCATTTTTAAAAANAACTGAACTTTNTTTGGGAGTTNTTTCAAAACCAAATGCTTTGTTTGGTGACCAAATACTTGGTTTAGANTTTGCTTNAGTAAAGTTTANAGTTTNTTTATCTTTACTTGTAATTGCTGAATCTTTGTTAATAGTGAAATTTATAAATGATCCATTNTCATTTTGATAATNGCCATTAATTGTATTATCATCAATAATNTCTCCTATTGCTCTAAAGGAACCATTTTTAGAGCTAAAATTAATTTTATATTGATCAACTTTTGATTGTAAGGGAACTGAATCTAAAAATGGAATAGAAATACTGAAATCGTTNCCCTTTTTTTTGATAATAACTTGTTTGTTTTGNATTTCATTAGATTNAAAAGTATAATACCCTTCTAGCTNATAGTTGCTTTTTTTCTTTATTTCATATTTTTCNCCATTAACCCAATTTTCATNAATAACGGCATCATCATTTTCAAAAACATCNTTAGAAGAAATAAAAAAATTAGCAATCTTACCATTCTCAAGCGTACCAATAATTTTAGAGACATTAATTAAATTGGCTGGTCTTGTAGTCAAAGCTGCTAGTGCTTCAGATTTATCTAAACCATTTTGTACAGATAAGCGAANATTTTTTAGAAAATCATTNCGATTTTTTAANNCNGATGANGTNAGGCAAAAACTAATTTTATTATNNGNTAATATAGCNGGATTAAATGGAGANGTCTCCCAATCTTTAAGCTGNGAAAGAGNAATCCACTCNGCTGACTCTGGNTTACTTACATCATATGCATTAGGAAAATTTATAGGAATTATAAGAGGATATTCAGTTGATTTTACCTCNTCAATTCTTTGGTATTCTTTTCCATTTCCTTTAATAATGAAATCAATTTCAAANTCNTCTCCAATGNNGTAAACTCTTTGATAGTCTAAGACGNTNGAAACACTAAAAAATTGCGGTAAATTTTTTTGTTGGTTATATTCACTGTATGTTATNCTTGATTGTCTNTCTAACGATTCGTACCATTCTGCATCTAATAATGTTTGCTTTATTAATGCAATACTTCCCATNAGAGAAGTTGGATANCTTTGTTTTGAGTTTCCTTTCTTGAAAGAATAAAAACTTNCAGCTTTTTGNGATATCATNTTTTCAATGTTATTTTTATTTGACAATAAAACGTAACATCCGGTACCNCTAAAAATACCNTCTTTAATGTGAGTTAAAACTGATCCGAATCCAGAATTTAAATATTCATTGGCATCATCTAAATTGTTTGTGTAAAAGTTGCTTGCATGAACTTCTGGATGAACAGCTTGGTTCCAATGATATGCGCCTTTTTTATTGCTTTTATATTGTGGCGATCTAGATGTTTTTTCTTTTTCAGTCACTTTCTTTAATCCATAATCAGAGTATAGATCAATAAAAGAAGGAAAAATAAAGTCTCCAGCAAGATCATGAATTATAGCATTTTCAGGNACAATAACATTACTATCAGCTTGTANTATTTTTCCGCCTTTAATAATTAGAGTCCCATTTGAAATTCTTTTATTTGGACTAATAACTAAATTAGCATTAATAAAAGCATGCGTTGGAACAAAACTATTTTTAACACCATTTATNGGAAAAGTTTCTTGACCAAAAAAANAATTGCTNGCAAAAAATAAANATACTAATATTAAAAAATGTTTATTCATTANTAACATAAATAAGCNGTGAAATTACCAAAATTTAATCAAATAAATTTGTTTCTTTGNATAAGAAAAAANTTATTNAAATTAGAAANATGAAAACTTATCAAGCAAATTTNCTNAATGGTNTAGTNTTAATTTTAATGCCATTNTGGGCTTACCTTACTTTTGAAGGTACTGNAGAAAAACCTGAACAATCANTAACNGCTNTTATTCCTTTAATTCTTGGTGTTATTTTAGTGCTTTGTAATGGAGGTNTAAAAAANGAAAACAAATTAATTGCTCATATTGCAGTTCTTGTTACGTTAATCGCTTTGTTGGGGCTTACAATGCCNTTAAAGGCNGCAATAGCNGATGGGAGAACTGNTTCTGTTTTTAGAGTTATTACTATGATTATNACAGGTGTTCTTGCAATGATTACTTTTATAAAGAGTTTCATTAATGCAAGAAAAAAGAAGAGTTAATTTTTAATGGAGAAGGCAGTATTAGTAGGTCTTGTAACNTTTGAGTCATCTGAAGAACAAACAAANGANTATCTNGAAGAGCTAGCTTTCTTAGCAAAAACTGCTGGAGCNAAACCAATNAAAAAATTTACACAAAAACTTTCAAAACCTGATAAAAANACTTTTTTAGGAAAAGGAAAAATNGAAGAAGTATATTATTTTGCTAAATCAAATGAAGTTTCAATAATAATTTTTGATGATGATTTATCTCCTACACAAATAAGAAATATAGAGAAAATTTTTANTGAAAAATCAAAAATANTAGANAGAAGNAATCTAATACTCGATATTTTTGCTAANAGAGCGAAAACAGCGCAAGCAAGAACACAGGTTGANCTTGCTCAGTATCAATACTTACTTCCAAGACTAACAAGAATGTGGACGCATCTAGAAAGACAAAAAGGAGGTATAGGAATGCGTGGACCAGGTGAAACACAAATAGAAACAGATAGAAGAATTATTAAGGATAAGATTTCGCTACTTAAAAAACAACTTAAAAAAATTGAGAAACAATCTATTACAAGACGTAAAGCAAGAAAACATTTAATAAGAGTNGCTTTAATCGGATATACTAATGCTGGAAAGTCAACATTAATGAANCAATTAGCTAAATCTGAAGTTTTTGCCGAAGANAAATTATTTGCAACTTTAGACACAACNGTTAGAAAAGTTGTTATTGATAATCTACCTTTTTTACTTACAGACACAGTAGGNTTNATAAGNAAATTNCCACATCAGTTAATAGAATCTTTTAAATCAACATTAGATGAAGTTGTAGAGGCNGATTTTTTAATTCACTTAGTNGANATTTCTAATCAAAATTTTGAAGATCATATTAATGTTGTAAATAAAACATTAGTTGACATAGGTGCTTCAAATAAACCTACTATGCTTGTTTTTAATAAAATTGATCAGTATACATTTGAAAAAAAGGATGAAGATGATTTGACTCCAATNACNTCAAAGAATTTNAGTTTAGAAGATTTNCAAAAATCTTGGATTTCTAAAATAGAAAATAAGACNATTTTTATTTCTGCCTTAAAAAAAGAATTTTATGAAGAGTTTAAAACTATGTTNTANAGTGAAGTGAAAAANCTACATGAAAAAAGATATCCATATAATAATTTCTTGTATTAAGTGAAGGATTGTAGANTAGATAATTTTTTATAATGACCTTCTTCTTTTATTAACTGTTNGTGAGTTCCANTTTCNACAATTTTACCTTTATCTANAACAATAATTTTATCTGCATTTTTAATTGTTGATAGTCGATGTGCAATTACTAATGAAGTTCTAGATNTCATTAATTTNATTAACGCGTCTTGCACTAATTTTTCAGATTCAGTATCTAGAGATGATGTTGCTTCATCTAGAATTAGAATTTGTGGGTTTTTTAAAATTGCTCTTGCTATACTTATTCTTTGTTTTTCACCNCCGGATAATTTATCTCCTTTTTCGCCAATAAATGTGTTATANCCGTNTTCCATTTCATTTATAAAAATATCTGCATTGGCTATTTTNGCAGCAGTAGTAATTTCTTCCTTTGTTGCATCAAGCTTTCCTAGTCTAATATTATTANATACNNTATCNTTAAATAGAATAGCTTCTTGAGTTACAATACCAAATAAATTTCTAAACTTNTTAAGTATTGTTTTATTGATATTTACATTATCTATTAATATTTCACCTTGATTGACTTCATAAAATCTTGCTAATATATCTGCAATAGTAGATTTTCCACTTCCTGATTTACCAACTAAAGCAATCATTTCTCCTTTTTTAATAGTAAAAGAAATATTATTTATTACTGTGATATTATCATAAGAAAACAAAACTTTTTTGAATTCGATTTTATCTTTAAAATTACTAACATCTAAATTGTTATTATTATTGTTGTTTTCAGTAACATCTAAAACTTCATAAATTCGTTTTGCTGAAGCACTTCCTTTTTGAATATAATAGTAAGAGGTAGTTAATGATTTGGCTGGTGGAATAATTTGTGAAAATATTACAATATATCCTATAAATTCTTGAGGAGATAGATATCCATTTGAATTTAAAACTAGTTGTCCACCCACCCACATAACAACTACCATTACAATTGTACTTAAAAACTCACTTAGTGGAGAAGACAAATCTTTTTTTCTAAGTAAAGAATTCATAATTTTTTTATAATTAGAACTCTCAGTTTTAAAATTATCATTAATATATTTCTCAACATTAAAAGCTTTTATAATTCTTAAGCCTGTAATATTTTCAAAAATTAATGAAAGTAAAGAACCCATTTTATTTTGTCCTAAATCCGAAGATTTTTTTAATGATTTGCCAATAAGACCAATAACTAAACCGCTTATGGGAAATAAAATTAATATGAGAAGAGTAAGATCCTTACTGATAAAAATCAGAGTACCTAAATAAAAAATTATTGTTAGAGGATCTTTAAAAATCATCTCTAATGATCTCATAATTGACCATTCAATTTCTATTAAATCTGATGTTAATCTAGCTCCAATATCTCCCTTTCGTTTTTCCGAAAAATAGGAAACAGGTAGTTTTAAAATCTTTTTATGAAGATCCATTCGTATATCATGTACTACACCATTTCTTATCGGAGTTAAAAAATATAGTGCTAAATATCGAAACAAGTTTCTAAAGAAAAAGGTTAATAGAACAAGCATACAAATAAAGAAAAGTGCTTCAAGTTTGCCTTGTTCATCAATAATATTTGTTATCAGAGAATAAAAGTTTTCTTTAATTGCTTCAGGTTTTAATGAGATCGGTTCAGGATTATATACTTTTTCTTGTGTTTCAAATAGTATTCCTAAAAAAGGAATCACCATAGTTAGAGAAACTAAAGAAAAGATTACACTAAAAATATTAAACGAAATATTTAAAATAACGAAATGTTTATATTTTTTTAAATACGTTATTATTCTAAAGAAATAGTGCATTTGACAAATATATAAAAGGATTATCTATTTTTGCAAATAATGGAAAGTACAAGACAAAAAAAAGTTTCTAGATTAATTCAAAAAGAATTAGCACTAATTTTTCAAAATGAGATAAGATTATTTTCGAGTAAAATCATTTTAAGTGTTAATTTGGTAAGAGTTTCAAGAGATCTAAAAAATGCAAAAATCTTTTTAGGATTATTTCCATGTAAAGATCCANATGANNATTTAAANATTATTAAGNGNAAAACAAATATTATTAGAAANAAATTGTCNAATCAATTANGAAATCAGNTNAGAGTNATGCCAGANCTNCAATTTTANTTAGACGATTCNGCAGAATATTTTGATAATATTAATAAATTGTTAAATAAATAANNTTTATGTTTTTCTCTTTTTTTATTGCNANAAAATANCANGTTTTTAAGTCAAAAAATAATTTTGTTAATCTAGCTTCTAAAGTTTCAATGTTTGGTATANCTATTGGAACAGCTGCNTTAATTATAGTTTTGTCAGTTTTTAATGGATTTGAAAATTTAATTATTGGNATGTACAATNCTTTTGATCCTCATTTAAAAATTACNCACGTAGAAGGNAAGTCATTTAATCCTGATTCAATANAAGATAAAATAAAGGACAATAATATATTTAATATTTCAAGTGTTTTNGAAGAAAAAGTTCTTTTAAAATATAAAGATAAAGAACATATTGCTACAATNAAAGGAGTTTCAAAAAACTATNATAANCNAGTNAGNATTGATTCTTTATTAATACAAGGTAACTATATAAATGATTACGAAAACTCNAATGTTTGCATCATAGGAAGTGGTGTTGCGTATCATTTATCAATTCTTAGTGGGTCTATTTTTGAGACAATTAAAGTTTTTTTGCCAAATAGAAACGCNTCAAACTTATTAAATCCNTTAACAGCATTCAAAACATCTAGTTTATTACCTACAGGTGTTTTTAGTATTCAATCTGAAATTGATGACAGCTATATTATTAGTCCTATCAAATTTGTACAAGATTTGACAGATAAAGAATATCAAGTNACTCATTTAGAAATNAAACTAATTGATAATAAAAAGATGTTNGANACACAAGAGAAATTAAAAAAACTTACAGGAAGAGATTATATTGTTGAAAATAGATTTGAGCAACAAAAATTTCTCTATAAAATATTAAACACTGAAAAATTATTTGTTTTNATTATTTTGATATTTATTATGATAATAGCTTCTTTTAATATTGTTGGGGCCTCAACTATGCTAATAATTGATAAAAAGAAAAATATTCAAACTTTTAAAAGTATGGGGGCCTCGTGTAGAAAAATTCAGTTAATTTTTTTCATCAANAGCATTTTAAATATACTTTTAGGAATAACTATAGGCCTAATATTTAGTTTAGTTTTTGGAGCTTTACAACAAAAATTTGGTTTTATTAGCATGGGATCAGGCAACTTTGTTATTGATGCATATCCATTAGTTTTTTCTGTTTCAGATATTTTATACGTATTAATATCAACTTTTANTATTGGATTAATATCATCATGGTATCCATCGTTTATTTTAGTAAAGCGGTTTTTTCAAACGAATAAGATTTAAATTCTTTANAAATAATATTTAATGTTTCTTCAATTTCTTCAGCATTATTAGAAGTTACTAGAGTCATTTTATATTTTTTAAAATTAGGTATGCCTTTAAAATAGTTGTTGTAATGTCTTTTCATTTCGGCAATTCCTAATGTTAGTCCTTTCCATTTTATTGAATGTTTTAGATGTTGTTTACAAACTAATANTCGTTCTTTTATAGAAGGTTTTGGTAAGTGATGTCCTGTTTTCATAAAATGTTTTATTTCATTAAATATCCATGGATAGCCTATTGCTGCTCTACCAATCATTACACCGTCAACACCGTATCTNTTTTTCATTAATATCGCTTTTTCAGGAGAGTCAACATCTCCATTGCCAAAAACNGGTATATGCATTTTTGGATTATTTTTNACCTCTCCAATTAATTGCCAATCTGCTTCTCCTTTATACATCTGCTTTCTTGTTCTGCCATGTATTGATATAGCCTTTATNCCNACATCTTGTANTCTTTCAGCAACTTCAACAATATATTTAGTNCTATCGTCCCATCCAAGTCTTGTTTTAACTGTAACTGGAATGNTTGTAGATTTTACTATCTCCTTTGTCATTTTCACCATTTTAGGAATATCTTGCAAAATTCCAGCTCCAGCTCCTTTATTGGCAACTTTTTTAACTGGACAACCATAATTAATATCAATTATNTCTGGCTTTGATTTTTCACAGATTTCAGTGGCTTGCTTCATTGAATCAATATTATTTCCAAAAATTTGTATACCNATAGGCCTCTCGTGATCATAAATATCTAACTTAATTGTACTTTTTTGTGCGTGNCGAATTAATCCTTCTGAAGAGATAAATTCTGTATACATAACATCTGCTCCGTACTCTTTACANAGTGCTCTAAAGGGAGGATCACTTACATCTTCCATAGGNGCAAGTAANAAAGGGAAGCTACCAACATTAATATTTCCTATCTTTACTGTCATAATACAAAAATAACAANTAATGATATTTAAAGGACTTTACGATGAAAAGTCATCNACATTTAAATTTTTTATTTTTTTATCGTTGGTATTTTTATCAGCAGTTTTACATATTTTGTTTGCTCTTGTNGTTGTATATTTTTTTGTNGATGGTGGTCCTGACTTAATAAAATATCAAGANCTTAATAGTCAAGTATCAATAAATTATTTGAAGTTTTTACAGTTGTTTACTGCNATAGGAATGTTTATTANGCCAGTTGTATTATATTCTTATTTGACNAATTTTAATTTAAATTGGAATAAAACAAATAGACATGCTATATTTTTGGTAGTTGCTATNATTTTATTAGTTGCTCCGTTGGTATCATTTTTACTTGAACTCAATTCGTTAATTGAATTTCCTTCATGGATATTACAATTTGATAATAATTCTGAAATATTAATTCAAGCATTTTTAAAAATGCCAACTATTTTTGATTTAGCCTTTAATTTGTTNGTTATAGCTATTATTCCAGCTGTAGGTGAGGAGTTATTTTTTAGAGGCTATTTGCAACAAGTTTTAAAAAATAAATTTGGTAGCATACATATTACAATTTTAATAACAGCTACAATTTTTAGTNTATTTCATTTAGATTTTCAAGGTTTAGTTCCAAGAGTTTTTTTAGGNATTTTATTAGGTTACTTCTTCTTCTGGACAAAATCATTATGGGTTCCAATAGTTGCTCATTTTATAAATAATGCTNTAGCAGTTTTTCTAACATACTTATATCCCTCTGGAAATATTGAGTTAGAAAAAATCGGATATTCAATTAATAATTNTGAACCTATTAANTACAACGCNGTAATGTTNTCTATACTTGCAGTAAGTATTTTAATGTATTTGTTGTATAAAAGCCAAAAATATGCAAAGAGCAAAATTTAATTTATTGCANTACCTTTTCTTGTGGAGTAATTGATTTTAAGTGCATTGGCTTTTCTTAGCTCCTGCTTTACATCGGTAATAATACCCATTTTAACTGTTTCATCTGCTTTTATTGAAGTTGTCATGTAGGGTATTTCTTTTTCATCCCTAGCTTCTCTTTCAGAAGCAATGAACTCTTGTATTTCTTCTACGCTTGCAAATGCATCATTAAGTTGAATTCTGGCAGATGTACCATAAGAAGATTGCAGTCGNTTGANNGGTGATCCAATATATATATAACTAACCANGGATTTTTTTTCCATTTTTTTTATTTCAGTTGCTTTTGGAGTAACTACTTCAACAAATAGAGTTGTTTCACGCATGACTGTCGTAACCATAAAGAAAAATAGTAACATAAAGACAATATCTGGTAGCGAAGCTGTTGAAATTGCTCCCATTCCTTTTTTATTATTTTTTTTAAATCTACTCATTAGTTATCTCCTATGTTTTTTGGCTCTGCCTCTGAAATCTTTTGAGGATACATTTTNCGAATTTCTTTTTTATCTGTTTTATTTAAATCAATGTATCTTTTNCCAAATTTATTTAATGCTGCATCATTTCTTAGTTCATTATATGCAGCAGCTAATTCATTTTGAACTTGTATGTATGTTTTNTACTCAGTTCCTCGATCATTTTGTAGAGAAATAATTGCTTTATCTGGGTTTTCTGAAAGATTAGGATCAATCCCGTTATTATTGATAAATCTTTTTGCTCCTTCNCTGAGTTGAGATATATCCATTAGTTCTCCTTCAACCAGAAGTTGATTATTTGTNTTAATCAGTACGACGTAAATATTTTTTGCGTTAATTTGAGAATCATCNTCCTGCATTTCCTCGTCAGGCATTGGAGGTAATTTTCTAGCTATTCCAGAATCAACATCCATTGTTGTTGTAACTAAAAAGAAAATAAGAAGTAGAAAAGCGATGTCAGCCATCGATCCAGCATTAATTTCTTGTANCCCTCTTCTTTTAGCCATATTTATTTAGAAAATACTTTTGAAATTTCAGTATAAATTACAATTCCAATTGCTGAAGCTGCCAATATATANAAAGACATTAATCCCATACCTACATTTTTTGATGTTGCAGNAGTNATTTTATATTTTTCATANCTTGCTAANAATTCATTAGAAGCTAGAAGATANGATATGATGCATANAAGNAATAGACCANCAACNGTATAAATAGTTTTTTTGGTGTTTTGATTATTTGAAATCAATTTTTTTATTCCAAAACCAACTGCAGCTAAAGCACCAAAGGCTATCATNATATAGGTTAGGTAAATCCCAATGTTAATTAAACTATCCATAGAATATGATTATTATTTATTTTTTACTAGAATATCAATTAATGATATTGATGCGTCTTCCATCGAATTAACAATTGAATCGACTTTTGATAATATATAGTTGTAGAATGTTTGTAAAATAATAGCAACAATTAGACCAAATACTGTAGTCAAAAGAGCTACTTTAATACCACCNGCTACCAAAGATGGTGAAATATCACCCGCAGCTTCAATTGCATCAAATGCTCCAATCATTCCAATAACAGTACCCATAAAACCNAGCATAGGAGCAAGAGCAATAAACAATGAAATCCATGANAAGCCNTTTTCTAAACGACCCATTTGAACAGATCCGTATGCCACAATTGATTTTTCAACCATATCAATTCCTTCAGATGATCTGTCTAAACCTTGATAAAAAATTGATGCAACTGGACCTTTTGTGTTTCTACATACTTCTTTTGCAGCATCTACTCCTCCTGANTGAAGGGCGCCTTCNACATCACTTAATANTTTATCTGTGTCTGTGGTTGATAAATTAAGATATATTATTCTCTCAATTGCTAAAGCAAGTCCTAAAATTAAACACAGTAATACAATACCCATAAATCCTGGNCCACCTTCAATAAACTTTTGTTTAATTATTTGGTGAAATGAAGCATTATTTTCTTCTTCNACTAATGGNACATCGTTAGAAATAGTTGTTTCTTCAGTNGTTATTTGNTGANCTGCTGAATCATTTTCTTGAGCAAATATATAGTTGTTATTTGCTAATATTAATATTGAAAAAAAGATTGTCAGTCCAATAAATTTAAATTTGTTTTTCATTATNTTNATTTTAGTGTATTTANTTAGTTTGGCAAATTTATAAAAATATTATAAAGCTGCTTTAAATCTCTTGTTAACTTCTTNCCAGTTGATAACATTAAAAAATGCGTTAATATAATCTGGTCGTCTATTTTGATAATTCAAGTAATATGCATGTTCCCAAACATCTAAAGCTAGAATTGGAGTACCACCACATTGNTCTAACATTAGAGGGTTGTCTTGATTTGCTGTAGAACATATATCCAAAGCTCCATTTTTAACACATAACCATGCCCATCCNGATCCAAATCTGGTTGCNGCAGCTTTTGCAAATTCATTTTTAAAATTNTCAAAACTACCGAAAGATGAATTTATTGCTTCTCCAACTTCATCTTTTGGCTCTCCTCCTCCATTAGGACTAAGTATATCCCAAAATAAGCAATGATTATAATACCCTCCACCATTATTTCTAACNGCTCCAGTNAGGTTTTCACTTTTACAAATTTCTTCAATACTTTGATTTTGCATNTCTGTTCCTTNAATAGCATTGTTTAAATTTGTTGTGTATCCATTGTGATGCTTACTATNATGAATTTCCATTGTTTTAGCGTCAATATGTGGCTCAAGAGCATCGTAGCTATAATTTAGTTCTGGTAATTTAAAAGACATAATTTATTTTTTTATTTAGTTATAANANTATTTGCCATGCTTTTTCAGTTTCATTTTTTTCTAAAAAAGCTTTTGCTAAGATATGTTTTTCTGNNGTATTATNTTCANCTCTTAGTGTAAAATCTTTTTTTTCTGGAATTTTTTCAATAGATGCTAGTATGGCTAAGTCACTTCCTGTTAAAATTGTTGATTCTTTGATTGAATTAGGTAGTTGATCAATTCCAATTCCAGTTTTTGAAATTGGTTTAGCTATTTCATACAAAGAATCNTNGGTAGTTTTACCGTACCAATTTTTTCCATATCTACTTACAATATTAAGTTTGAAAGGATTAATAGTNTGATCATTTTCCAGNACANGATTATCAATATGAATTTTTAANACTTCACATATTACTAAGTTTCCTGCNCCACCATTTGTTCCTAAAGATATTATTTGNGTCACCTTACANTCAAAGTTAATTGGGGATTCCATAACTCTNGNNGGNNAAATACATTCAGATTTCACTTCGGTAAGTCCNGCTTTTTCAAATTCATTAACATTGGAATCAAATTCACATGATGCCAATGACACTTGCTGAGCAATTTCTTCAGTTACTAGNGAAATTACACATTCATTAATATCTTTAACATTTTCTAAAGTATCTTTACTAGTATTATCTCTTGTTCTNTTAACAGGAGAAAAAACTAAAATAGGTGGGTCAATTGAAAAAACATTAAAAAAAGAAAAGGGACTTAANTTTTTGTTTCCTTTNTTNTCAATTGAACTAACAAATGCAATTGGTCTTGGNGTTACNGCATCAGATAAATANCTGTATAAATCTTTNCTTTTAGTTGATTTNGCGTCTATTGATGTAATCATTTTTTNAGTTTTTGTATAGAATGANCATTNTTTGATTTTATNATCTTATTTGAAATATTTCCTATGCTNTCTATTTCCATTTTTATTATNT
Organism: Flavobacteriales bacterium; assembly: GCA_002697505.1. Taxonomy (GTDB): domain Bacteria; phylum Bacteroidota; class Bacteroidia; order Flavobacteriales; family BACL11. The sequence continues at coordinate 26,884 of NZWA01000077.1, forward strand.
CACCTTGTTTTAACCATCTNTCAATNTAATTTTTATCAGTTCTTTTTTTTGTNCCATTAATTTCTAAAAAACATCCACCTCCTACAGTACCAGATCCAATAATATCTCCTGGTACAAGCTCTACNCCATATGATGCCCTCTCTATTATCTCTGCAAATGTCCAAGACATATCCTTTGNATTTCCAGATGANATCAAATCACCATTNACGTAACATCGCATTTCTAAATCATATTTTTTTCCAAAAGGTGTTTTTATTTCTTTGTGTTTNAGCTCATCTGTAGTGACTAAATACGGACCAATTACATTGGCAAAATCTTTTCCTTTTGCAGGACCTAAATTTAATTTCATTTCTTCTGATTGTAGTGTTCTGGCACTTATGTCGTTNAGTATGCAAAATCCNGCAATATATTTATCGGCATTTTTGGATAAAATGTTNTTNCCTTTTTTACCAATTATTGCTGCAAATTCTAATTCGAAATCTAATTTTTCAAAATGATCAGGCATTAGTTCTATATCATCTTTATCAGCAAACATACTATTGTGGTTTGAAAAATAGAAAACNGGAAATTCATCAAATTCTTTTATCATTTCNGCACCTCTATTTNTTCTACAGGTCTCAACATGTTGTCTAAANGCATAAGCATCNCGAAANGAATTTGGTTTAGGAATNGGAGGNAGTAGAGTNATGTTACTTAGCTTATGCNTAANAATATTTTNNNCANNTATAANNGNGTTTATTCTACTTTGATAATTTTCTAGNTGTATTAAATCNACTAANCCAATATNNCCNAAGANATNATTTANGTTAANTACTATATCATCTTTGACAACTCCAATTTGGTGAGTTTTAATATTTTTTATTTTGTATGTTACAAGCCTCATTTNAAATACAAAATTATTAATTTTATTTTAGGCATGCTANAAATGATTCTTTCATTATCTTATATTTGCAATAAAACAAAAATATATGCCATTTTATCATAAATTNGGTAAAATACCACACAAAAGACATACTACTTTTGAGAAAAAAGAAGGAGGGTTACATTATGAAGAGCTTTTTGGNACTATNGGTTTTGACGGAATGTCNTCNCTGCTNTATCATTTGCAAAGACCAACTCAGGTAAAAGAAATTAAAGATGCTTACTCAGTTGCTCCCCTTGCTGCTGTAGAAAAAAACTTAAAATCATACTTGCTAAAAGGATTTGANATACCAAAAATTAAAGATCAACTNGAAAGTAGAATTTCTATNNTTTTTAATAATGATTTAAACATTTTACTATCAGCACCNTCTAATTTAGAAGAAAATTATTTTTACAAAAATACTGATGGTGATGANGTAATATTTGTGCATAAAGGAACAGGAACTTTGAGAACATTTCTTGGTAATATTGATTTTAAAGAAGGAGATTANGTNGTNNTTCCTAGAGGTGTTATCTATACCATAAAATTTAATTCATCTGAAAACAGNCTNTTTGTAGTAGAATCGTATACNCCTGTTTACACTCCNAAAAGGTANAGAAATCATTTCGGACAACTATTAGAACATTCACCTTACTGTGAAAGAGATNTAAGAAAACCAGAAAAATTAGAAACGCATGANGAAAAAGGAGATTTTNTTATTAAAATTAAAAAAGAACATATGATACATGAGTATACATATGCTTCACATCCTTTTGATGTTGCTGGNTGGGATGGATATAATTTTCCNTATGCTTTTTCAATACATGATTTTGAGCCAATTACAGGTCGTGTTCATCAACCGCCACCAGTTCANCAAACTTTTGAAACTAGCAGGTTTGTTATATGCTCATTTTGNCCAAGACTATATGATTATCACCCANAGTCTATACCAGCNCCTTATAATCATTCAAATATTGATTCTGATGAGGTATTGTATTATGTTGATGGAGATTTTATGAGTAGAAATCATGTNGAAGAAGGTTATATTTCNTTACATCCAGCAGGTATTCCTCATGGNCCNCANCCAGGTGCTATGGAAAGNAGTATAGGCCAANCAAAGACAGATGAATTAGCAGTTATGATAGATACTTTTGCACCTTTAAAGNTAACTCAANCAGCAATCGATTTATCTGATGGNAAATATCATAAATCNTGGCTNGAAGAATAGAAGAANAATTTAAAGTAAANAANAATTATGAGTGAAATAAAAAATGTAGACTACGGTTTGGAAAAAATATTTGATGGAGCTAAAGATTTTTTACCTCTTCTTGGAACAGATTATGTAGAATTTTATGTAGGAAATGCGAAGCAAGCAGCATATTATTATAAATCNGCATTTGGCTTTCAATCTTATGCATANAAAGGTCTTGAGACGGGAAGNAGAGATGTTGTTTCTTATGTTTTAAAACAGGACAAGATTCGTATTGTTTTAACTACACCACTNAATTCAAAATCTNTAATTAANGATCATATTGTTAAGCATGGTGATGGNGTTAAAGTTATNGCGCTTTGGGTTGATGATGCTACAAAATCNTGGNAAGANACAACGAGCAGAGGAGCGAAATCTTTTATGGAGCCAACNNNTGANAAAGANGANNATGGAGANGTAGTNNGATCNGGNATNTATACTTATGGAGAAACNGTNCATNTTTTTGTTGANAGAAANAANTANAANGGAGTNTTTCTACCTGGTTTTGAAAAATTGGAATCAGATTTTAGTCCAAAGCCAGTAGGTTTAAAATTTATTGACCATATGGTAGGTAATGTAGGCTGGAACGAAATGAATAAGTGGGTAAAGTTTTATGAAGATGTCATGGGCTTTGTAAACTTTTTATCATTTGACGATAAACAGATTACTACTGAATATTCAGCTCTCATGAGTAAAGTTATGAGTAATGGTAATGGTAGAATAAAATTTCCAATAAATGAGCCTGCTGAAGGCAAAAGAAAATCGCAGATCGAGGAATATTTAGATTTTTATGAAGGGCCTGGAGCGCAGCACATAGCTGTAGCAACTGATGATATTATTGCAACAGTTGCTCAACTTAGAGAAAGAGGAGTAGAGTTTTTGTCTATTCCACCACAGGAATATTATGATGCAGTACCATTAAGATTGGAAGAACATAATCATGAGCTAAAAGAAGATATTGAAAAATTAAAAAGCTTAGGCATTTTAATAGATGCAGATGAAGAGGGTTATTTACTTCAAATCTTTACAAAACCTGTAGAAGATAGACCTACTTTATTTTTTGAGATAATTCAAAGAATGGGAGCAAGAGGATTTGGAGCAGGTAATTTTAAAGCTTTATTTGAGGCTATTGAAAGAGAACAAGAAAAAAGAGGAACATTATAAACAAAATATTATGACACATTTAAAAGTTGGTGATACTGCACCAGAAATAAACTCAGTAGATCAAAACGGAGAGAAAATCACTCTAGACCAATACAAAGGCAAGAAGTTGGTGCTTTATTTTTATCCAAAAGATATGACACCTGGATGTACTGCGCAATCGTGTAATTTGACGGATAATTATGAGGCCCTGCAAAAGGCAGGTTATGAAGTTCTAGGCGTCTCATGTGATAGCGTTAAGAGACATCAAAAATTTATAGAAAAATATAATCTTTCTTTTTCTTTGGTTTCAGATGAAGAAAAACAAGTAGTTCAAGACTATGGGGTATGGGCCTTAAAGAAATTTATGGGTAGAGAGTATATGGGTATTAATAGAACTACTTTTGTTATTGATGAAAAGGGTGTAATTATAGATGTGATTACTAAAGTAAACACTAAGGATCATACAAATCAAATTTTAAAATAAATTATTATGAAAAAATTACTATTTGCATTAGCATTTACTTTTATTGGACAGCAAGCGTTCTCACAGATGTATATTGTAACTTACACAATTTGTGCTAGTAATCATCCTGCAGCTACAGCATGTTGGACTGGAACAGGGTACAATAATGTTTTAACAATAATAGATCCCAGTGGAACAGCTACATATAAATGTATAGGTAATCCAGATATTAATCAAGATCCAAGTGCATTAATTGCGTTAAATACAGAGTTTAATAATATCACCAGCCAAGGGTATAAATAAATTCAAACTCATGTTGGCAGCTATAATAGTCCAAATATGTCTATTTTCCAGCATAATGCAATAACACTTCTTAACACCCAAACAATGTGGATTTTTGGAACACCTTGAAGTGCAAGTGGTCTAGAAGAAGTTGCTACGACCTTAAAGAGTTTTATTATAAGCCCTAATCCTGCGAATAACTTTGTAGATATTTCGCTAGATTATTCTTTAACAGGAGAAAGTGAAGTTGTATTTATTA
>NZWA01000078.1 GCA_002697505.1 Flavobacteriales bacterium
TCACTCAATGTTCCCCTTGGGGGAAAGTTTTTGTCCATAATGGGACAAATAAATTTTTATGTACTATTAAAAGTATGTTTTGTACTTTTTTTAGTACGCTCTACAAAAAAATATTGACCCCGCCAAATAAAATAAGGGGATATAGGGGGATAATGCGCAGGTCAGAAGCACATAAGTTGATTGTCAATAACTTACAGCAATGAGTGTCGTCGGCGACACTTTTTTTTTACATCGCCTGAGATGGCTCAGTCTATTTTTTGTGTCGGGGCAGACGTTTTGCTGTATTATTATGGTGTGTCCTAGGACACCAGAATTTGACATTTACACCCCCCAAACAGCAAAACAAAATAGTGCGCAAACGCCTGTAAATCAAGCAGTTACATACTTGGCGCTGGCAGTGCCTTTTGCTGGCAGAAATCACCCTCGAAATGCGAACAGAAAATTCGCATTACACGAACAAAATTTTTTGAGTTTCCGAACTATAAATTCGCACAACAAAATAGCGGGCAAAACAAATAAGTTTGCGTATGTGAGAAATATGCGTTATCTTTGTGTGTTATTAACCGAAGTCAGAGTAACAACTCTCTTCATAAACTATTAAACTATGTGTATTATAATTGTAAAACAACAATCCAATGTTGTTCCTTTACGCACACTTAAAAATTGTGCAAGAATAAATCGACACGGACTAGGTATAGTTTGGCTCGATACTTTTGAAGTAAAAAAATACAAATCAAAAGACTATAAATTACTGCATACAAATCGACCTTTCATTGCTCACTTTAGATTGGCAACAATCGGAAAAGTAAACAAAGAAAATGTGCATCCTTTTGTTTGTGGTAAAAAGCAAAATGAATTGCTGATGATGAATGGAACTATCTACAACCTAGGCAACCAAAAAGAATGTGATACGAAAGTATTGGCTAGAAAACTTGGTAATGTGCCAAGAGAAATGTGGCGAACTAAACTATCTAAAATAGATTGCAGATTTGTTTCAATTAATACGTTCACTCGCACCTTTCAAATCTACAACAAACATTTGTGGACAAAACGCGATGGCATTTGGTACTCAAAAGACAACGTCCTACAAGACGAACTTGTCGCGGTGTATGGAACTCTTAAACGCGGTCATAACAACCATTACTTACTAGCATCCTCTACCTTTGTGGGTAGAGGTGTTACTGCTAAAAAATATCCTATGATAAGCAGAGGTGTACCTTTTGTTGGGGATGTAGAAGGTATTGGGTACAACATAAACGTCGAAGTATACAAAGTATCGCAAGGTACGTTAAGTGCGCTTGATAGTTTAGAGAATCATCCGAATTGGTATGAGAGAAGAAAAACAGAAGTTCACGCGGGCGGGCGAGTGTATACTTGTTGGCTCTATTTCAATGACACAATAAGCTATAAAAATCAAAAGCTTATTCACGACTATGAAAACATTTACTCCTTGTATGACGAAGACGATGGCTTGGAATATATGGGAGACCTAGACGAGCAAGAACTTGAAGAGATAAAAAGAATTGATAACGAAAATAAAATTAAATAAAATGGAAGAAAAACAAGCTATTAGAATATTAGATGATGCGTATATCAGTATTATGTCATTAGCAAGAAGTGATGATGATTACGAAACCATGAATCTTATACAACCAATCTTGGATAAGATTGATGAGATTCAAAACGATTTAGAAAACCTTAAATAAAATAAAATGAAACAAATAACAGAAAAACAAATGGAATTAGCCGATGATATATTTTGGCTAATAATGGAATATGTTGATACCAAGCAATTTATTAAAGACAATGGAAATCAACCAAGTGAAAGTACCGAGCAAGGAAGAGAATTGCTTTATGGTATTGAAGATTTATTAACTAAAAAACCAAACAAAATGAACTGTAAAAAATTAAAAAAAGAACTTGATTGGTTTAGAAACTTTGGTTACAAAGTAAATCAATTAAGTAGTAGTGTTAACAACAAAGCTTGTATGTATGCTGATGCAATGCAAGAAGGCAAAAGATTTCCACAATCAGAGGTACATAAGTATGCTGAATGGATACTAACTAAATGTGATAAGCCAAAAGACGAAATGACTTGGCTGATACAAACCATACTTGAAAGCAATAATGCTCATTGTTTGGATGATATATTTGATACAATGCTACATGAATAAAATACTAGTGCTTGTGGCTTGTGAAGAAAGTCAAGCTATAACAAAAGAGTTTAGAAAACTAAATCAAGAGGCTTACTCTTGTGATTTGATACCTTGTAGTGGCGGGCATCCCGAATGGCATATACAAAAAGATGCTATCGCTGAAGCCAATAGTCGCAAGTATGATTTAATGATTGCCCACCCGCCGTGTACTTACATAGCGGTTAGTGGCAATCGTTGGTTATATAATAAAGATGGCTCGAGAAATGAAGAGCGATGGGAGAACAGAAACAAAGCGTTGTTTTTTGTTAAACAACTAATGGATGCACCAATAAAACATATCGCAATCGAGAATCCTATCGGCGCTATATCAACACAAATACGAAAGCCAAATCAAATCATTCAACCTTATATGTTTGGAGACGAGGCAACTAAAACAACTTGTCTTTGGACTAAAAATTTACCGCTCTTGCAACCAACAAAAATAGTGGGCAAAGGAGAGAGAACTTTTTTTAAGAGTGGTAAAAGCCATCCTAAATGGTATGCTGACATTTTAGCCAAGTCTAAAACTGCAGAGGAAAGAAGAAAATTGAGGAGCAAAACGTTTCTGGGGATGGCGAAAGCTATTGCAACTCAATACACAGAATATATAATTAACTTAAATAAATAGAAATGAGTAAATCAAATAGAGAGCGATGGAACAAAATCGCAACAGAAAAATTGAAAGGGCGCAAAATTTTAAAGGTGCGCTATATGAAAAAAGAAGAGGCAGATAATTGGGGTTTTATGAATCAACCATTAGTGCTTTTTTTAGACGACCAATCTATTCTTGTCCCGCAGAGAGATGATGAAGGTAATGATGCGGGTGCTTTAGTGAAAGTTCATAACAACGGAACGGCTGAAACAATCCTACCCGTGTTAAGAGAATAGTGATCAATTAAAAAAATTAGTGTATATTTGTGATCTATGTTTAATAGTTTGACCGAAAGGTCTGATCAAAGGGGGTAAAAAATTACCCTCTTTTTTTTTGGTTTATTTGCAAAGTTTGTGTTACCTTTGAGTGAAAATCAAAAATCTATGAACGAACATATCTTTCAATCTTTGATTGATAACATCACACAACTTTATTCTGTTTCGGAAAAAGAATTATTTAACAACGAAAAAAATTATGAGTCCGTTGAAAGAAGGCAACTCTTCTTTTATTTGTGCAGTAAAAAAAATATTCCTGCAGTAACCATACAAAAGTATCTAGCAAAAAAAGATTATAACATACACCATTCTAATATATTAAGAGGTATCAATAGAATATCTACCAAGGTGGAGCAAAGCGAAGACTACCAAAACGTTATATCTAAACTAGAATTTATTGGCGCATAATGTTTTACATGGACGAAATTTACAAGCAAGCAGAACAAGACCATGGTACGCGAACATTCAAGGGTGGTGGTTACACATCATTGTTGTTTATGGGTATTCGTATCGTAAAACAAACTGACGAGAAATACATCATAGAAGATATGCAAAGGGGTGGGAATTACTATCAAGAGATAACCCCAGAAGAGTACGAACTCTTTAGAAAAGAAGGGTGGAGAAAGGCTGTATTTCAAATAGCTTTAAAAAAATATCAAGATAAAGTTAATAAAATTAACGAGTCAATTCAGAAGGAAGCTAACTCAAAGAAAAACCAACGTTCTTTGCAGTTATATCAAGAAGAAAAGACAAGAGTTTTAAATAAATATTATACAATCACACAAAAACTAAATTTACTATATGAAAACAATTAACATCAAGGGTAAGGAATATACCCAAGTGCATGAGCGCTTAAAATATTTTAGAGAAAACCCGAAGTACAAAGGGTGGTCTATTGATACAGAAATTATCGATAGGTCTGACAATACCATAACTATGAAAGCTTATGTTAGAAATCAAGATGGAGTGCTTATAGGAAGTGGAACTGCAGAAGAAGAGAAGGGCTCTACTTACATAAACAAAACAAGTTATGTAGAGAACTGTGAGACATCAGCTTGGGGGCGTGCTCTTGGTTGTATTGGGATTGGATTAGACACTTCGGTTGCTAGTGCAGAAGAGGTAATCAATGCTGTCAATAACCAAGACAAACCAAAAGTTACTATGAAGAAACAAAAGATAGATGACCTTGAAGGGGTGCTAAGACAAATATTAGAATACCACAAGGCGGGTCGTAACCTAGAGGAGATATACGAAAGTCTTCAGAAGAGATTTATTATAACAAGTGTAGAACTTAAGAAAATTAAAAAACAAGTCGATGCCAAAATCAAATAAAACCAACGAGGTCGAGCAACTCCGAGACGACAAAAAATACTATGGAGAATATGGTAAGAAGTGGTTAAGCAATAGCGACATCACACAATTACTTAACGATGAGCAACAATATGGTGTTCCCGTAACAGAAACAGAAGCGATGATTAGGGGACGTTATTTTCATCAGCTAGTCCTAGAGCCTAAAAAAGCAAAAGAGTTCTTTATATGGGAAGAAACAGAGACTAGAAGAGCCAAAGCATATCAAGAGTATGTAAAGGATAATAATTTGTCTGTGGTTCTGCTAAAAAAAGAAGCAGATGAAGTGAAGGCAAAGGCAGATTGGTTCATGAGCCCAGACAATCCTAAGCTTAAAAATAATAAAGTGGAGGATGTTTCTTGGCATGATATAATAAACGGATTTGGTGTAAAGAAAGAGGAGCCAGCAACAGGTAAAATTTTTGATCACGAATTTAAAGGCAAAGCGGATATTGTAACACACAACATGATTATAGATTTGAAATCAACTGCTGATATAAGAAGGTTCCCAAATAGAGTGAGGTGGGAAAACGGATTGGATACGCAAGCTTTTATTTATCACACCTTATTTAAAAAACCTTTTGTGTTTATTACAATAGGAGATAAACAAAAACAATATTCTGATGGCGAGATATATTACGACCTAGGAATACATTTTGTACCCGATGAAGTAATTCTTCGTGGCAAAAAGAAAGTGCTAATGGCTTTACAAACATTAGAAAACTTAAAGAAACCCGACTATAAGAAGTCGGTTATATATACAGAAAACTTAACTTAAAATAAATAACATGAACAACGATAAAATTCAAGGTAAAATGTATGGGCTATTACAAATAGACAACATACAAGAAGCGGTAAAAAATGTGCCTGCAAAAACAGAAAAGTCAGAGCAGTATGGACATCAACTAAAAGTAAAAGCTACAAGGTGGGTAGATGGAAATATAACTATTGATTTGTGGGATGCAGAAAATAAAAAGGCCTACAAAATAGGAATGCTCCGTGAGGATAAACAAGATTTATTCTAAAAACTAGTCATATCTTTTCTTTTTTTTTATATAATTTGATTAACAACGAGGGGAGGTTTGGCTAGTACCTCCCTTTTTATTATGGTAACAATTTTTAAAAACATACACGAAACTGAGACTCCTTATTTTAAGGACATCAATTATATTCTAGAGCGAATAAAAAATGGTAGTTCTAAAACTCTCGTTCAAAAGATTCGCAAAGAAAAAAACAAAGAGATACGCAACCAACTGAAAAAAGATTTACCCGCTATATGTTTTAGTGGTAAGTTTCAGCAACGTAAGGATGCGAACATACAAGAACACTCGGGATTTATATGTTTAGATTTTGATGGCTATGAAAAGCAAAAAGATTTACTGCAAGACAAACAAAAGTTTCAAAGCAGTAAGTTTGTATATTCAGTATTTATATCTCCTTCGGGCAAAGGTTTGAAGGTTATTGTACGAATACCAAAAGATATAGTCAACCATACAAAATATTTTAATGCCCTAGGGAAAGAGTTTGAAAGCCCAAACTTTGATACTACTACAAAAAACATAAGCAGGGTATGTTATGAATCTTATGACCCACTTATACATATAAACACAAACTCATTGACTTGGGACGCATACGAAGATGAAGAGTATACNGAAGTAAATAAAATTAAAGACACCCCAACCATACCTATCACCAATCAAAACAAAATAGTTGACATTCTTACNAAATGGTGGAGCACAAAATANCCTATGACAGAAGGAATGCGTAATCACNATGTCTACATTTTAGCNATGGCATTTAATGACTTTGGTATAGACAGAACGTTAGCATCTTATGTTTGTAATCAATATGAAAGCAAAGACTTTANAAGAAAAGAAATAGACAATACCATCAGGTCTGCNTATCAAAACACCGACAAGTTNGGCACAAANTATTATGAAGATACAGATAAGATNAATCAGATAAAACAAAAATTAAAAAGAGGAGAATCNAAAAAGTCTATNCGTCAACAACTAAAAGGGTCGGTCGAGGCGGANGTTATAGACTCTATAATAACACANGCAGAAAAAGATGAGTATAAATTTTGGTTNAAGAACGATAAAGGNACAATTAAAATNATACCTATNGACTTTAAAAAGTTTCTACAAGACAATGGTTTTTATAAGTATTGTCCNGAAGGNAGCAAGAACTATGTCTTTGTTAAAGTAACGAGCTGTTACATCAATCACTCCAACGAGAAAGATATAAAAGANTTTGTNTTNAAACATNTAGAGGATTATGAAGATGAATCTATTTACAACTATTTTGCAGACACAACTAGATTNTTTAGAGAAGAATANTTAAATNTANTAGACACNATTGAGCCTTTCTTTATAGACGANGACAAAGAAACATCNTACTTGTATTTTAAAAACAAAGCAGTAAAGGTTACAAAAGATAAGGTNGAAGCAATAGCCTACGATGATNTNGANGGTAACGTATGGCAAGATCAAATGATAGATAGGTANTACAAAGAATGTGAGTTNGATGGTTGCTACTATCAAAAATTTATTGGTAATATCTGTAACCAGGANAAANAAAGAACTANAACAATGGAATCTACNATAGGGTTTCTTATGCACGGACACAAAAATTTATCCTACTGCCCTGCAGTNATTTTAAATGATGAGATTATAAGTGATAATCCNGAAGGTGGTACAGGCAANGGNATATTTGTNAATGCGTTAGGGCAAATGAAAAAGNTAGTNACNATAGATGGTAAAGCNTTTGCTTTTGAAAAATCTTTTCCATATCAACTTGTATCTGCNGACACACAGATATTATGTTTTGATGATGTGAAAAAGTATTTTGAATTTGAAAGGTTGTTTAGTGTAGTTACAGAAGGANTAACATTAGAAAAGAAAAATAAAGACGCAATCAAAATACCATTNAAAAAATCTCCNAAGATTTGTATCACCACTAATTATGCTATCAGAGGTAGTGGTAATAGTTTTGCANGAAGNAAATGGGAACTTGAATTGTTTCAACACTACAACAANAACTACACACCTCAAGATGAATTTGGAACTTTATTTTTTGGAGATGATTGGAACTCAGATGAGTGGTGTCAGTTTGATAACTACATGATCAGTTGTNTGCAAAGATATTTGAAGGANGGTTTGATGACAAGTGATTTTGTAAANNTAAAGATACGACAGNTGTCTGCAGAAACTTGCCATGATTTTGTTGAGTGGTGTGGACTATTACCTGGNGCATCTAAAAACAGAAANCTGTNNTCNAANGANAGGNTGTGGGGTAANGANTTGTANGCAGATTTTATNGAGGAGTATCCCGACTACGCGCCTAAAGCTAAAATGACAATCTCTAGNAATCGNTTTTATAAATGGCTNAACTCTTNTAGTCTNCATAAATANAATGTAAAAATAGAAGAAGGAAGGGATGAAAGAGGTAAATGGATAATAATTCATGAGAAGAAAAATAAAGANGACCTNTTNTTTTAGNCAAAAAANGGGATACNTAGNTATCACCTTGANCGNGAAAGTCTCTTAAAACGCATCTATGCAAGCCNTTTTTNNACAGAAACCACCAAAATATGCAATATAGACCCTATCAGCAGGAAATAATACAAAAAGGCTCAGANATAATAGCGCGTTACAGCTTCTTATATTTAGCCATGGAAGTCAGAACAGGTAAAACATTAACTAGTTTTGGTATTGCCCAGGCGATNAAAGTTTCAAGNGTGTTGTTTGTTACAAAGAAGAAAGCTATATCCTCTATTGAAAAAGANTACNANCTACTNCAACCATCTTTTAATATTCAAATNATAAACTATGAAAGNCTTCATAAGATAGAAGGTAAGTATGATTTAATTATATTNGATGAGGCCCATGGNATGGGGGCCTTTCCGAANCCTAGCAANAGGGCCAAGCANGCNAAACTACTTGTGATGCAAAACAAATGTTATGTTATACTTTTATCAGGTACACCTACACCAGAGTCTTATAGTCAAATGTACCACCAGGTTTTCTTTTGCACTAACAATCCGTTTGGTATNTACAAAAACTTTTATCGGTTCGCAGATGATTACGTNGAAGTGGTAGAGAGAAAGTTNAACAGTATGCCTGTNCGAGATTATTCAGGGGGACACATATCTATAATAGAAAAAATGAAACCNTTCACCATAACATATACACAAAAGGAAGCGGGGTTCTTGGTGGAAAATAAAGAGCAAGTGTTGTTGGTTGATATAGATCCCAAAACCTTAAACATGATCAGACAATTAAAAAAAGATCTAGTTATACAAGGGAAAACAGAAGACATACTAGCAGATACAGCTGTAAAACTAATGTCAAAAGTTCATCAGTTGTGTTCTGGTACAGTTAAATTTGAAAGCGGTAACTCTATGGTATTAGATTATAGTAAAGCTAATTATATAAAGAATTATTTTGCAAAGAAAAAAATAGGAATATTTTATAAATTCAAAGAGGAGCTGAGTGCATTGAAAGAAGTATTCAAAGACAATGTATGTACAACCCTAGAAGAATTTGATAAAACAAACAAAAACATTGCTTTGCAAATACAATCTGGAAGAGAAGGAATAAGTTTGAAGAATGCTGAAGCTCTTGTGTACTACAATATAGATTTTAGCGCTACAAGTTATTGGCAATCAAGAGATAGAATGACGACTAAAGATAGAAGAAAAAATAATATATATTGGGTGTTTTCTAGGAAAGGTATTGAGTCTCAAATATATAAAACTGTTACTAACAAAAAAGATTATACCTTATCACACTTCAAATCAGATATAAAAAGGATTTAGTAAATTTGCATAATGACCGAGCAAAAAATTCAATCAAATAAAATTAAAGAATTAGAAGCCCTTGGTTATTATGTTTTAAAATTAATAAAGACTAATAAGAACGGCATACCTGATCTCCTGGCTTTACATCCAGATAAAACAATTAGATTCATTGAGGTTAAAACATCGAAAGGAAAGGTTTCTAAGTTACAACAATATAGAATGGATGAACTTAGTAAATATGGATTTGAAACAGAGATACACAAAGGATGAATTTTTTTACGAACTAGAGAACAGCTTCATAGACACACTTGAGGACTTACCTATATCTCTGAGTTGCATAATCATATTTCAATTAGATCAAATGATTACTAAATCGAATGGCTATATCTTGGACTCGAATGAGAATGTAACCCGAGGTTACTTCTGCAATGTCATCAAAAGAAAAGACCCGAAGTTTTACGTTGCACATTATATTGTATTAAAGAACAAACCTCCTTTGTTTTTTCATTTAGAATTTGTAGATTCAGATACATATTTAGATTATCTGAACCATATAAAAGAAAAAAATGAAATTACACACAATCCTGTCAGTTGTTGAAAATGAGTTTAACTGTAAGTTAAAGGTTAAAAATAGAAGAAGAGACCTGGTTTACCAACGAGCTGTTTACTATCAATTATGTAGAGACTTAACAAAATTTGGTGTAAATCAAATAGGTCAATCATTAGGGTTTCACCATGCGACTGTGCTTCATAGTTTAAAAACATTCAATAAGCTTGATTTGTGGGGCGAAAAAAAATATGTGGAGGCATACACCAAGTTAAAAAATAAACTTTATTACGATAGACATATACGCACCAGGGCGCAGTTTTGCAATCTATTAATACACCAAAACATAAATTTGAGGGGAAAAGTTGAGCGTCTAGAAAAAAAATTAAAAAATTCTTCTTAACTTTAAGTAAGAAATTTAACAAATGCAAGTGTTAGATAATAATTATGGGAGGATATAGTTATGCTACGCACAAAACCAAACGGAATGCCTATACCTCCATTAGAAAGAAAAAGAATCCAAAACATAAATTTTATTATGGATGATTTGCATTCATCTATCAACAATATATACGAGTTATTGATGGACAAAGAATATTCATTATTGAGTTCTGAGGTTACGGTTTTTATGCGTAAGCTCAAATCAATAAATGAATCTGTCCAAGATGAGTCATGAAACTATACGCCCTAGGCTAACGGGTAATCGCAAAAAAGCTTTTGAGAATCTTAACACTAAAGAAAAAAGAATATTAGTTGTTGGAGATATACACGCACCATTTAATCATCCTGGTTATTTAGATTTTTGTATAGATGTATATGCAAAATGGAATCTTAATCAAGTAATATTTATTGGAGATATAATAGACAACCACTATGCGTCATTCCATACCACAGACCCTGACGGTCTTGGTGGGGGAGATGAACTTGATTTAGCTATTGATGAAGTACAGAAGTGGTATGAAGTTTTTTCTAAAGCTGATGTAACCATTGGTAACCATGATCGTATGGTTATGCGTAAAGGTTTTGAGTCTCAAATACCTAAACGTTGGATCAAAAGTTACAATGAAGTTTTAGGAACTCCAGGTTGGAATTGGGTTGAGAATATTGTGTATGATGATGTTTTGTATGAACACGGTGAAGGAGGGCAAGCTCAGATGAAAGCAAAAAATAATATGATGAGCTCTGTCTGTGGACATACTCACACAGAATCTTATGTAAGATGGTTTGTCGGGAAAAAGTTTCGTGTCTTTGGAATGCAGACGGGCTGTGGTATCGATATAAAGTCCTACGCATCTGCTTATGCTAAAAACTTTAAGAGACAATCTTTAGGATGTGGTGTTGTCCTAGGTGGACACACAGCTTTTAATTGTATGATGGATTTGTAATATGAATTTAAATAACCCCAACGTAAACTTTGCTCTAGTGTTTGTGTTAAACGCTTTGTTATTCTATTTGATATTTTCTTTTCTTACTTGAAAGGACTACCTTTTTTCTTTTTTTTACTTTTAGCTCGCTCTAAGTTTCTTAAATTATATTCAGACCATTGTCCTATTTCTGTAGGCGCTAATCCAAAACTATATAAAAGATAAGACCCTAAAGTAATCAACGCATTTCTTCGTTGTTTACTATTGTATTTTTTTTCTCTAGTTTTCCCAAAACCTGTGTCCATTTCTAAATCCCCTGTGATAGCTATATCAGCTAGTTTTCGAGCTGTCTCAATTTTTTTAAAAGGTATACCCACTATTCCTGCATCTTCGGCAAATTTATTTTCAAAAACCACTTTCTTGTTTTCACCTGCAACTATACTAGCAACCTTGTTTACAGCTTTTTGAGGCACAAAGTCTAAAAATGGTGGTAAAGGAGTTGCGTCTGTAAGTATACTTGTCCCTCTTCCTTTAACACGCATCATAAACTGTTTCCATTTATCTTCCTCGGATTTTTCATCTTCTCCTAACGCTAAAGAAGCAACCATTTGTATAAATAGCAACCCTAACGTATGAAAAAAAGCCTGCTCAGCCGCTACACCTTTTAAAGAATTAAAAGCTTCTTGCTTTGATTCTTGTGTAGCTCCTGTATTGCCAAACAAAGTGTTTAAATCTGAAATCAATCTAGTTTTTTGATTCATTTGAAAACTAGCAAAAGGTAAAAATATTCTAGTCAAAGCCTTAGGTATAGTTCCCTTTTGTTTAAAAGCTTTTCCTTGTAACTCTCTATCAGATACATTTTGTTGTCTATCTACTTCTTGTTGCGCTACATCTCCTGCTTTTCTATTTACTTTGTGTGTTGACCAGTCAAAACCAGGTGCAAAAATATCTACACCTTGCTTCTTCATTTCTTTACCATAAAAAGCTAACCATGAAGTATTCGCAGCTATCTTGTCTGCATTTACCAAGAGAACTCGCAATGAAAAATCTTGAATTTTCCCTAGTTTATTTAAGGTTTTTTTAATACCTCCTTCTGGTGCTATTTCTACACCTTCATTTAATTCAGCTATAGCTTCTGCACCCAACCCTCTGTTGGCTATACCATAACCACTTTTCTTTAACCACTCTCTTGCTTTATTATCACGCATAAAAAGGTTTACTGCTTTGCTTGTCATATCACCACCTGCTGTTACCATTGTACTAGCCATAGGAGCTAATTGTTTAACAAATTGACCTAGTGAACCAAGTGTTCTAGAAACAGCAAATTTTGCTAGAGCGTCAGATACTTGATCTAGTAAAGGATACTTTACTTGATCATAATATTCATTACCTCTTTTACTATTTACATATTCATTCAAGGCATCTATTATTATTTTTTGTCTTTGTTTATCTGATATAACTTTATCCATAGATGCGCTATTTATAAATCCGTTTACTTGTTGTATTGATGGAGCGGTTTCAATATCCGATAAAGCTTTTCTTAAACCACTTGCTTGTGATGAATCAAATAATAAATTAACGTATTTGTTTTTAGGTAGAGCTCCTGGTTTTGTTCTTTTTCTAAGAACTCCTGACTCTTTATCATATACACTTGATGTCTCGACTGTGTACATAGGAGATCCAATTTCACCTTTTTCAGATTTACCATCTAATCTAGAATAAGCAAAGTGCGTGTAATTTAAATCTTTGTCTAGTGGTTTGTTGTATATATCTAAAGAAATATCACTTAATTTTTTATAATGTTTACCCCACTCTTTAGTAAACCACTCTACTGCCTCTAAATTAGTTTTATCAGTTTTAGACTCTACTTCACTTGGGTTGTTAGAATCTTTTAATATTCTATTGTAAACCCTTTCATAAACCTCTCCCATTTTTTTCTCTTGGCTATCTGTTGAATTTTTAAGCTCAGTTATAGAATCTTCTATCAATTTTTTTTCTCTTCTAAACTCTGTATCTTGTTCAGTCTCTGTGCCATCAACAGTTCTTCTAACACGAGCTAACATTCCTCTTTCAACGTTATTTTCTAAATTATTAAAAATTTGATTGTTTGCTTTTTTCTTCAAGAATCTTTCATTATAATCTTGCATTATTTTTCGACCCACAGATTCTGCGGTGTCAAATCCTCGTATCATATCTGTTATCCCTGATAACCTTAAAAAATCTCTACCCCTATTTTTATCTCCAAATATCAACTCAGCTTTTGATGGTAAAGAAGCAAAAGCTTCCGACCATACATTTAAAAGTTTACCCATAAAACCTTTAGGCGTGGGTGCTTTAGGGCTTTTCTTTGCGTTCTCTACTCCTTGTTGAGTTTTCACAACACCAAGCATCCCACCTGTTCTTCCATTAGTTGTAAAGTTTATTAAACTATCCAATGCACGCATAGCTTCTTGGGTAGACATATTGTCTATGTTTAAATTCATAAAATCATTGACTATTCTTTTTTCTTCCTTGGTGTATTTTATTTTACCAGGACTATCAGACTCCGCGTCAAAAGCATCCCTGCCTGTTTCTAATTGTTTTTTTACAATACCACTAAAAGTGTTGAATGCTTTTTTAAGACCTGCTCTTGTTGTTTTTTCTTTCTCTTCTAATTTCTTTTTACTATTATTTGAAGTAGGATCTTCAAGTATCTCTCTAATTTCTTTTAAGGTTAAATCTTTAGAAGATATATCAGTTGCTAATTCAAATGCTTCCCTTTGCACTTGTTCTTGTCGTTGCTCTTGCTTTTGTATTTGTTCAGAAGAATATTTTTCTGTAGCAGCAATATCTGCAGCTGGAGCAACTTTAAGCCCTGCTCTTGTTCTTTTGGTTGGTTGCATTCCTTGTAAAAGCTGTTCTGCCTTTTCAATATAAAGATCTATACTCTCTACATCTAATGGGTCTACTCTTCCAAACTGTTTTGCAGCTACAGTTACTCTACCATCAATGGTTTTAGATTTAGATTTTTTTTGTATTTGTTTTCTTAATCTTTCCGCTTTTTGTATTTGTGCAGTAGATTCAGCTTTTTGAAAACTTTTATCTACTCTATTTATAAATCTATCTACTGTAACAGGGTTGTTTAAATTTAAAACATTAGCTTGCTTGATAAGTGACCTAGCTGTCCGAGCAGCTATTTTGCCTTTTGTTTTGACTGTATTGATGTAGTTAACCAAAGCAGTTCTTCTATCTAAACCTCTAGTTTTTGGATTTCTTATTTGTCTTCTAAGACGATTTCTTTCTTGTTCTACTTCACTTTGCGGGGCTTCTGTTTCTAAAGGAGTTGTAGATTCAGCTTGGATGGTTGTTGTTTCAACCTCTATAACATCACCCTCACCGTAATCCCAATTTGCTGCGCCATCTTTTGTTGCCAAAAACTCTGCATCTTTTTTAGTTTTAGAATAAACTATTTTTCCAGTTTTTCTGTTTACTACAACCCATTTACCAGACCCATCTTCTTCTATTTCTAAACCTTGCGCTCCGTCTCTATTATCAAGAACTTCAAAATCTTTACGAGCTTCAACAGGGTCTGTGGGTAATGTATAAGTTACTTCTTCTACCTCGGTCTCCGAAACTTCAGTCTCATCCTGAACCTCTTCTCTTGGAGTGGTTTTTGTTTCTTTGGCCTCACCCTCTCGGGTAGGTTCGCCCCTGGTGGGGTCTCCCTCTCGAACTGCTGAGCTAGTCGGGGGTTGTTCCTGTACAGGTATCTCCTTTGTGCTTGACTTTTGAACGGCGCCATCTTCTATTTCGTTTAATATTTTATTAATTTCATCTATTCTCTTTTGTTGTTTAGTAGTAAGACTTGCCTCATCTACCTTTTTAATAACTTCTTCGAGTGATGCTTTTTCTTTTAACAAATTTATGGTTTTTATTTTTTGTTCTTCATTTAATCCTAAACTAGATATTCTATCTTCATAGGTTTGTGTTTCAAATAAATTTTGTTTTATTTCATTAGCTTCTTGTTCTGTAATACTACCATCATTTATTTTTTTTCTTAATTCTGTGTCCAAAATTTCAGGAGCTCTTTTTATTTTTCCTAACTCTAATTGTAAATTAGTTGTTTCTTTGGATTTAAAAGCATCTAAAATATTGTTAACCTCCGTTGGTTTTAAAATTTTATTTACCTTGTATTGAGCTACAGCTTGATTAACGGATTGTACAGCGTTTTTGGCGCTAATAGGAGCACCAAAAAATCCTCCTCCTCCCATACCACCTATAAAAGCATCTGGCACATTTTCGTAAGCGGGCTTACCATCAATTAAATTTTGAGTTATTTGAGTTGCTACTTCTTCAATACCTTCTCCTGCTGATGTTGCTACCAATCCTGTTTTTCTTACAGCTTGATAATACATTCTTACCAAACCATTTTTAAAAATTTCACTTCCCTTTTTTATGCCCTCTTTTTTTATTATGTCAGCATAAGCTTTACCTAGAGTCCCTTGAGTTATAGTGCTAAACACCATCTCTGCTCCTGCCATACCTAATCCTTTAAATACGTTTTCTGCTTTTGTTTGAGTGGGGTTATCTTCCTCTTGTTTTCTCATCTCAGGGCCTGCTAATATAGCTGTGCCTGTTGCTGCAATTTTTTTCATGCCTACCCCTCCTGCTCCACCCATCATCATAGAAATAGAAAAAGGAACACTCTCCCCTATTACATTGCCTAGGTTAAAGAAAAAATCTTTATAGTTTCCTTTTTTTAAAGTGTTTAACAACCCTTGCTCAATGTTTTTTTGTTTAGCATATAGCTGTCCTTCTTTGTCTCTTATCCTTTGCTCTTCCTGTAACTTTTCTAATATAGACCTTGTGCCTATTGTTTCTTCAAACTTTTTTAAATCAGTTTCTGGAAGTCCAAGAGCACGGTTTACGGGATCAGAAATCAAAGAACCTATTCTGTAAATAGTACTTGGTATCTCAACAATCCCTTCAACAATACCTCTATCACCTTTTAAAAAACTATTGTATACCATTGAAAAAACCCCTCGTTGAGCATTTTCAATTTTTTTTTGTTTTACCTGTTCTAATAAATCTTCAGGGGTCAAGTTGTTATTTTGAGCAATTTGAGTTATTTGATTTTGACCTTCTTCGTTTAAAGAATCTATAGTAAAGTCTTCACCCTCTACAGGCAATGCAGTTGCTAAATCAAGTATTGTTTCTTCCAATGGGGGTGGCGCCAATGAAGTATCCTCTCCAGGTGAAACCGTAACGTCGTCGGGTACGTCGTTTTTTTTTTCACCGAACAGATTGTCTCTTTCAACCACGCCGTAGACTCTTTCTTGATAACTAGGGTCTTTGAACTGCTCTTGAAACTCTTCAAAAGATTTGGTGTAGTAACCACCTTCTGTAAGTACGCTATATAACTTTTCTATTTCTTCCATTAGTTATCTAATTCACCTTGTCTTCTGCTTGTATCAACTCTGTTTTCATTTAAAAACTCTTGAAGCTTGTTTGTTATGGCTCCGTAACTTTCTATACTACCTAAAGCAAATGATTTACCTTGATCATCAACTAAAAGCATAGACCAATCTGGATTTTTAGAGCTTCCTCCAATGTTTTGTATCGAAGCTTTATAACCTTTTCTATCTCCTGTGCCTAACTTTTGAATTACTCTGTCTATTAAAGTTTCTAATTCACGGTGTACTTTAGATCTCTCTGCGTCGCCTTCATCATAAAAGGGCTCTAAATAATCTGCAGCAAACTTCTCACCAATAATTGACCCTACATCTCTACCATCTTTCTCTATTGTGACGGTGTTAAGATTTAGATTACCCTCTTTAGTTTCTGTTGGGAATGCACTTTCAAAACCTTTGTAATCTGGATTTAAGACTCTCTTAGGATTTAAATCTTCGTTTGTATTTGTTTTATAATCAAAATTTCGATCATATTTTGTTTCTGGTTTTGTAGGATCGTATTTTGGATTTGCTATTGTTTCTTGTGTAAAACCTCCTCCTTTTTGAGCCTGATAATCAGCTAACAATGATTCGTAAGAATCATCATCCTCTAAGTCGGGATAAAATAATTGTAATAAAACAGAAGCGTCTACATCAGGATTGTTAATAGGGTACGATGTTTCTGATATTTTTCCATCCTTATCTTTAGTTGTAACAACAAACTCACGAGTGCCATCTTCAATGTCACCTCTTCTCTTAATGTCTATATACTCTATATCATCCTTTTTATCATTGGCTCTTATTAATAATTTATTCAACGCAGTCTGTGACTTTTTTTCATTACCAGACATGGCATCATTTAATACGTCAAAGTAGCCTAGTCTTTTTGCTTTACCACTTTTTTTCTTTTTCTTGTCGTCATCTAATTTTCTTCTCTGCAAAGCAAGTCTTGCTTCATCAACTTTTTTGATACGGTCGGGTTCAATAAGAGTGTCTAAACTAGCTCTTAATCTATTCTCAACAAAGTTTATAGCCTCCTCTCTTTGTTCGTCTGTTATCTGTAATTGGCCTCTCTCGTTGTAGAAAATAAGCTTGTCTCTGTTCATTTTGTTTTTCGATGATTCAAGCAAGTTTCCATTCTCGTCAACTAGCTGGTCAAACGACAGCTTGTATCCACCTTTTCCTGCAGCCATGTGGTCTGCTAGTATACTTGCAGCTGATGGGTCAATGTTAGTGCCAACAATCGCTTCTGCATAATCTCTAAGGGATTGCGTTATTTCTTGACCATAAAGCTCTCTTACCTCATCGCCGTACTTACCTGCTTGCACATCAGCGAGAGATGCTTTTATCTTAGTCCCATCTGCAGTAGTAACTTCTATTGTACCTAGGGAGTCTGCAACTTTTTTAATCTCTCCATCTAAATCGACATTCTCAATATTAGCGGTAGACATTTTAACAAGTTTCGAAGCGTCTATAAAATCACCTGCTCGTGTTGAAGCCACCAACTTACCTCCATCTTGAACTAGTTTTGATACATTCACCTGTCCTGTGTTTGGATCTATAAACGTACCGTGGTCTTTGAAATTACTGTAAGCCTCCATATGACCTTTTAAATCAGCTAATAATACACTAGACTTTCCAGTTCTTATATCCTCCATAGCCTTATCGTAATTAGCGTTGAAATTTTTAGCCGCTGTAAACATTAAGTCTGTACCTTGTTGGAGGTTTGCTCTTCTATTGTAGTATTCTCTTTCAGATATTTCACGGTTTTTTAAAGCTCGTAAATCACTAAGAGCCTGGTTTTGTGCTTGCTCAGAATATTCAGATATAAATCTGTTGGCTTCTGCGTATTCCCCTTGAGGTTGGTTTATAAGCTGCTCTGCTCTTTCTTTGTCTTGTTTTAAAATATCTGCTTTTCGTGCTTGTCTCTCCGCTTCTCCTTCTTGTATAGCGGTGTACATTTCTTTGCCGATTGCACCCCAATCTAAATTAACTCTCTGTCGTCTAACGTATCCGTAACTCATAAATTATTAATTTCCTGTTAGACCTGGCATTTGATAACCTGTGAATTGGTTGAAAGGATTGGTCTGATCTACAAATACTGGCCCTACTGGGTTAGGTGCTTGAATAGGGTTAAAAATAGTCGTTCCTAAAGCTACACTATTATTACCTATTGGATTTAGAAAACCCATATTGTTTTGCACAGGTTCTCCATAAATATTAAGTTCAGGAGGGCTTATAGAAGGAAGGGTTGAAGTGGATTCAACTTGCGATTGTGTAACAGCTCCCTTTTGTCTATCAAAAGGATTTTGGTTTGATATAAGCTGTTTACCAAAACTTGATAATGTGCTTGCAGCGCTTTTATTTAGTTGGGCCGCTTGCTCATCTAAATCAGCTGCTCTCATTTGCTCACCTTGAGCTTCACCTAACTTTAAACCAGCTAGACTTTTTTGAACTCCTGCTGCCCCTCGCCTTTCTATTAGGTCAGCTCTGAATAAAGAGTCGTCTTTACCTTTTCTAATTGTATCACCTAGAACCACACCTGTTGCACCCGCTCTACTTCCTGCTGCTGCCGCACCTCTAGAGCTCCCTTCCTGTGCTCCTTGTAATGTTTGTGCTATATTTGATAAAACTAAATTTCTTTGTTGCTCAAAACCCTCTTTAGGAATACTAAGCCCTGCAAATTTATTTTCCGAAGCTATTCTAGTAGCTTCCGCATAAGCTTGTGCAGCCTTATCTGTAGCCTCTCGCGCCTCTCTTTTTCTTTTCCCAGCAGATATAAAACCTGCTGTTGAAGAACCTACCGCCACAGCTGTACCCGCTACCGCCGCTACTGTTGCGGCCTTAGCTGCCGCTGCTGTTCCTACTATTGCACCTGTTGTCGCAAATCCCATATTATAATGCTTTAATCATTTCAGTGTTGTATTTATCCCCTTCTGTATACCCACACTCTTTATATATTTTTTTTAAAGGTTCGTTGTTTATTAATGAATAACAGAATTTAGCTTTACTATTATGTGCAAGATGTGTTAATGTTTCAATAAGCATAAACAAAGCCTCTTTTCTGTTCTTCCTATCTGTATATTTTTTATTAGATATAATCCAATCTACCCAAGCTACCTTTGAATTAGTAAGGTATAAAAAGCCTGCGCATATTGGCACTTTATCATCTGAAATTAATATACCACCTGTTCCTTCTTCTGGTAAAAAATCTTTGACTGGAGGTGTCCATCCCCAATCTTTCCACCATTTCACTAAATATATATTATAGTCAGAAGGCTCTAGCTTTCTTATATTAAATTCCATTCAACACAAAGATACTAAAAATTAAGGATAGCTTTTAAATACATCAGCTGTTAAAGCAAAAAGCTCTGTGTTCGCACCTGATCCGTTTTCTATTGTGGTAATCATGTAATGACCTAAAAGACCGTGTGATTCAGCAAGGGTGTTTTTTGCCGCTAACATTAGAGGTGTATTTGATGTAGGATTTGTAGCACCAGGTATAGTGCTATCTACAGTTATTGAGCTTGTTCCTATAGCTGTTATTATTCCTGCTAACTTTGGTTGATTGTCAAAAA
>NZWA01000079.1 GCA_002697505.1 Flavobacteriales bacterium
GGATTAGGAGGTACAATTCTATCTGGAAAAACAACCTGGCCTTATGTTCTGTATGGAATATTAGGCTATAGATTTCTACCATTACAGTTAAACAAATTCAATTTTAGAATATATTTTCAGCCTCCTATACCTACTAGAGAATTAAAGAAGCCTGTTGATAATGATTTTCCTCATCCTGATATTCTTTATATTCCTTTTGGAGTAAGTGTTGGATTTAGTTTTTAGCATATTTTAGAAAATAAATCATTACTCAGAAAATCCAATTAAGTTTTTTTTAGTAGTTTGATTAGCGCTGCAAAAAGTGGAGTAATTGTTAGTTTAATTGCTTGATTTAATATAGTGAAATAAGTGTTGTTTGTAATTTTTATTACCGACTTTTTCTTCCTAAATTTTCTCAACTTTTTGTATTATTGTATAATGAAAAAATTGATTTTCATATCATATTTTTTTTTCTTTTATTTTGACGTTTTTTCACAAACTACAATTAAGATTGATGGCTTCTTTGATGATTGGAACACAGTCATGCATACTTATATTGATGACTCGACAGATTCTCAAGGTGTCGATTTAATGAGTTTTAGTGTATGTAATGATAATGAGTACTTATATATCAAGTTAGTTCTTGCCTCTGAAATTGATTTAACAGAGCAATCTTTTAATTCAGCCGAATTAATAATTAATATTGATGCTGATAATAATTCTTATACCGGATTTAATGTTAACAATGTTGGTTCTGAATACGGAATAAATTTTTTTGAAAAATTTATATTTGATGATACAGACTCTAGTATTGTTGATACTCTTTCTCTTTATGATTTAGATATTATTACCTTACCTTCAATCACTTCAAAAGAATTTGAAATTGCTATAAATCGATCTTTATTTTCGGATACTATTGCTATTTCTATTAGAGATTTAACTGGTAATGACTTTATGCCAGATAATGGGTCTATATTTAAATATATTTTTAATAATTGTTCTTATCCTTCAAATTCAGCTACTGATTTCACAAAAAGCAATAAGAACAATTTGCGTCTTATGACATATAATGTCTTTAATAATGGATTGATAAATAATAATCGTATAGATGAGCACAGAAGAATATTTTCTAGTGTTAATGCTGATATTATCACTTATCAAGAGTGTGGTAATACTTCTTATAATGATGTGCTTAACTTTTTAAATACTAGTAATGTATATTATCCTTACGTTTATCCATACTCAATTTCAGGAAATCTTACTATATCTAAATATCCGTCTATACAATCTTGGCAAGTTTCAGAAAAGATAGATGCAGAATTGATAGATTTACCTGATAGTATTTATTTAACAGATATTTTAATACTAAATGGTCATCCACCATGCTGTAGTAACAATCAAGGAAGACAGGAGAATTTTGATGCTCTAATTGAATTTATTAATGATGCTAAAACTATTGGAGGTATCATTGATTTACCAATTAATACACCAATTTCTTTTTCTGGAGATATGAATTTAGTTGGTTATTCAGAGCAATATTATACTATTTTAAATGGAACTATTTCAGATACTATAACATTTGGTAATGGTGGATTTCCTGACTGGGATAATACCTCATTAAAGGATCAAGTTTGTTATTTTAATGAAAAAGATATTGCCTACACATGGAATAAATTGACTCCTAATATAGGAGATTTTCCTCCAGGAAGATTAGACTTTGTTTTTTATACCAATAGCGTCATGACAGTAGATAAGTCATATATTATATCAACAAAAGATATGAGTCCTTCTTTATTATCACAGAACAATTTATATCTAAATGATTCAGAAGCTTCTGATCACTTGCCTCTTATTGTTGATTTTGTTCTTCCAAATATTACTCAAACAGAGTTAGAAGATTATAAATTTGATAAAAACATAATACAAATTATAGATTTTTTAGGAAGAGACATTGAGGAAAAAAATAATATTCCCCTTTTTTATTTCTATGATGATGGATCTGTTGAAAAGAAGATAATTATTGAATAATTTTTTTATTTTTGTGTATGTAATTAAGAACCAAAATAGAAGTTATTATGAAAAATATAAGTTTATTTATAGCATTAATCTTGTTATTTTCATGTCAGTCTGAAGTTAAAGTTGAAATTGATACAACAGATATTGATGAAAAGTTTGCAAAAAATTGTTTAACTGTAAAATCATATTTAGATGATTTTGTTAAAGAAAGTGTTGATTATGATAAGTATTATAATGATACTTGCTTAATTAGAGGTACTATGATTAGTTCTGAAGGACCAATGAATCTTGATCAAAGAAAGTCTACTCATAAAGATTTATGGGCAAAATACGACTTTTCTAATTCTCATACAATTAGTTTCTTGCCAGGTGTTAATCAATATTCAAAAGAAGTTGATGGTTCTGTTAGATTTTATTTTGATTGGACTATTACAAATAGTGAGAATTCTAAGTCAATTACATTACCACTATATATGTCTTTTGATTTCGATGAAAACGGAAAATTTAACTATATACAATATTTTGGAGATATAACTGCAGCTTTTTCTTCAATAGAATAGTTAGTTTAATAAATCAAATTATTACTTATTAGTAGGTTTGTTTGTTTGATTACAAATTTTTTTTTCAGCTTGCATTTTGTGACTTAATTATATTTTAGTTCCTTTTAAAGATATAATCAATTTTTAGTCTCTATTAATTAAAAAATATCCAATACAAATACACAATATTGATAAACTAAATAAAATAAGATCATTAGGTGTATTAAAATTGTATGATAATTTCAATACATTTTCAAAAAACTTAACTATTAGAACAATTATTATAACTTTAATTATCTTGTTTTTCAATTGATCTAAACTTTTGATTTTGAGTGTAGATTCAGAAAATTTTGTTTTGGCAAAATCAATTTCACTAATAAATAATTCATAAACTCCAAAACCAAAAATTAATAAAACAATGCCTATTAAAAATAAATCAATAGAAGAAATAATTTTAAATAGTAAATCATTATTTGAACTTACACTTTCATTAAAAATTGGATTATAAAAAACAATTGCTTGCACAATATCCCATCCACCTAATACGAATAGTACGGTTGCTGATAATATTGATAAGATCACTGCAATTAAAACAATGAACCTTGTACTCCAAATTCCTTTTTCAAATTTAATTTTTGACATTTTATTTATTTTTTAACAATATTAACAATATTTTCAAAGCATTTCATAATTTATTGATAATATGGAATGAAATTATAAATCATACATACTAGTATATTTATTAATTGCATAATCTTTAAAAAAATTGAAATTAAGTTTTTCTCCAGTTACTTTTATACAAAGATCTTGGGCAGAATATTTTTTTCCGTGCTTGTGAATTTTTTCTCTTAACCATTTTAAAAGGTTTTTGCTTTTACCTTTAGAAATTTCATCATATAATTTTTCGTTTTCATATACTGCTTGAGTAAAAAATTGAGTAGCATAGAGACTTCCTAATGTATATGTTGGGAAATAACCAAAACTTCCGTGAGACCAATGAATATCTTGTAGCACTCCCATTGAGTCAGATGGAACTGTTATACCCAGATATTCTTGATATTTTTTATTCCATATTTTTGGAAGGTCTTGTACTTTTATTGAAGATTCAATTAATCCTTTTTCTATTTCATATCTTATTAAAATATGTAGGTGATATGTAAGTTCGTCAGCATTGGTTCTTATCAAACTTGGTTTAACTTTATTACAAGCTTTATAAAAATCGTTTACACTAACATTTATCAGTTGTTTTTCAAAATATTTTTTAAGTTCATTATAATTATACTTCCAATATTCCATACTTCTCCCTACATTATTCTCCCATAATCTAGACTGAGATTCATGTATTCCTAATGAAATACTTTCTCCAAGAGGTAACCCATAATTTTTTGATAACAATCCTTGTTCGTATAAAGCATGTCCTCCTTCATGAATACAGGACCAAATCATTTCAGACAAATTGTTTTCATCAATTCTAGTAGTTACTCTTGCGTCTTCATTAGAAAAGTGAGTAGAGAAAGGGTGAGCGGACAAATCTTGTCTTCCAGAGTTAAAATCATAATCCATTCCTTTTAGTAAATCAATTCCAAAATCCCATTGTTTTTTTTGATTATAATGCTGATAAAAAAAGGAATCATCAATTTCTTTTGCATTAGAAATTTTTTTAATAAATGGAATAAGAAAATCTTTTATTTCTTTGAAGATTTTATCAACCTCATGAGTTGTTAAATCTGGTTCATATTGATCTAATAATGCATCATAAGGATGATTTTTGTAACCTAATATTTCACATTCTTTAATTCTTAATTGAATAAGTTGTTCAAGTGATTTTTCAAAAATAGAAAATTCATTCTTTTCTTTAGCTAACCTCCATTTTACAAATGCTTCAGAAATAAGATTTGATTCTTTTTCAATGAAGTTAGCGTCATACTTCAGCGTTTTATTATATTTTTTTAATGAAACATCAATATTTCTTGATTGATCAAAATCTAATGCATTATTATTTTTCAATTTATTTAATAAATCACCATAGCTTTTGTTTGTGGAAAGTTCATGTGATATTTTTCTTAAAGTTGATATCTGTTGAGCTCTAAATTTATGACCATTTTTAGGCATTTTTGTTTCCAAGTCCCAATTTAGAACAGCTATAGACATATTGATATCATGAATTTTTTTACAATAATCTAGATAATCAGAATATTTATTCATAACCAAAACTTTTATTAAATTATTTATAGATAGATTTAATCTCTAATGAAAGTTCCATTTACAGTTTTTCCCTTTCTGTTTTTTATTTCATCCCATGCAGCTTGTAAGCATTCTTCAGGCTCTAAACCTAATTGGTAGCACAAAATTATTAATGTAACAAAACTATCACCTAGTCCATCTAATATTTCTTTATCTTTTTTCTTTAAAATAGCTCCTGCAGTTTCTCCAACTTCTTCTAAAACTTTAAGCATTTGGGCGTGAACATTTTCTTTTTTTAATAGATCTTTATTGTCAGCCCAGATTTTTACATTTTTTATTAAATCTTCCATATTTTTTTTTACAAAAATATAAATTTAAACTATTATGAACTGCTTATATAATCACTTCTATTGCTTCTGCATCTTTTACTACAATACTTTACATTTTCCCAATTTTTCTCCCACTTTTTTCGCCATGTAAAATCCTTTTTACATACAATACATTTTTTTGATGGCAAATATTTTTTATTCATCAAAATGTGGTATTTCATTTAATTTGACGTATGGAAAGCTCTCTATGTGCTTAAGTTTATAGTAACTGTTCAAGCCACCAATTCCAATTGCTTCGTATGACTCTAAATCTATTTGTCCTATTTTATTTAATGCATCATTATTTATGTAAGCGAGTTCTATTTCTCCTATGATAAATATACATCCATTTGGTAAATCAATATTTTTTAAGTGCTTCATGCCTATTTTAACTTGACTTAACTTTACAAATGGAGCGTGAAAGTCATTGATTTTTTCAGCTTCAATTTTTAAGCTATCGAATTCTGATTCGTCATGAGGAAATTTCGCAGAAGTATAATGAGCTTTTTTAATAAAACTTTCTGAAATATGATTAATAGTGTAATATTTTGTTGATATAATATTTGAATATGTATCTTTTAAATTCTTTATTTGAGGTCTAATAACAATCCCAATTTGGGCTGGGTTTGATCCTAAATGAACAACTGATGAAAATATTGCTAAATTTTTTATCCCTTTTTTTGATTCTGTACCAATAAGATTTCCAGGTTTAACTCCTGTAATTGAATTAATTAGATTTAATCTATAAACTCTATCTAAGTTTTTGATGTCATGTTTTGATACTAGCATATTTATTTCTTGTGTGTGTATATATAATTCTTCTATTTTCTTTTCTAACTATTGGGTCTTTTCGATATTTCCATATTTTATTTTTTGCTCTTTTAGTTGCAATATCAATATCAATTTTTGGAGAAGGATATTTTATATCAATATTAAAAGCTAATTTATCAAAATCAGAAATTTGCCAAGGTTCGTGAATATATTCTTCGGATAAGTTCTTTAGTTCTTCCACCCATTTTTTAATAAATGTTCCATTTATATCATGCTCTTTAGATTGCTTGATTGGATTATAAATTCTTATAGTATTTATACCAGTTGTTCCTGCTTGCATCTGAAACTGTGGATAATGAATACCAGGTTCATAATCTAAAAAAAGCTTTGCTAAATGATAAACTCCTAATTTCCAATCACAATCTAATTGATGACAAAAAAAAGAAACTAACATTGCTCTCATCCTAAAGTTTAACCAACCAGTTTTGATTAAGCATCTCATGCAAGCATCAATTAGTGGAAATCCAGTCTTACCTGTCTTCCAATCATTAATTAGTTTTTTATCGTTAGAGTATTTTAAACTCTCATATCCTATATTTATATTTCTAAATTCATATTCACATTCCACTTCAAATTTCTGAATAAAGTGACTTCGCCACTTAATTCTAGTTATTATACCATTGAAAGCTCTTTTGTTTTTTGTATAGTTTTTATGCTTTTTGATGTATTGATATGCTTGTCTCGAGCTAATATTTCCCCACGAAAGATAAGGTGATAGTCTTCCGCATGACTTTCTACTTTCTAATGGTTTTGATATATGTTTTGAATAATTTTTACCTCTATCTTTTGTGAACGAATTTAAATATTTAATTGCATTGCTTTCTCCAGCAGGTTGTAACTCTTTTGGGTAATTAGTTAGTATTTCTTTGAGTTCTTTTTTTAATGAATATGGATGTGTAAAATTATTAATTAATGAACATGAAAAATTATTTTTAACGATATCTTGGTTTACGTATTCATACCATTTTTTATCCCAAAAATTTCTGTTTTTCAACCCCCTGATAATTCCATCTCTTTGAAATTGTTGCCAAATAATATTGTTTTTTTTACAAAATTTTGAAATTGATTTATCTTTTTTCCAGCTTAATAGAGTACCCGATTCTTGATATGATAATATTTTTTTAATCGTATATTTTTTTGTTAAAAATTTAAAAACTTCTTCGGTTTTCGTATGAAAAACCTCAATTTCTCTATTAAATTTTTTTAGCTTTTTGTTGATGTCTAAAATAGAATGATATATGAACTGTAGATGTCTTCGAGAACAATCCTTATATTCAATTATATCATTATCAAATATGTATATACTTAAGTAATTAATATTGTCTTGTTCAGCTTCATAAAGTGGTAAGTGATCACAACTTCTTATGTCTCTTTTAATCCATACAATATTTATCATATCTTTTTCTGACATTTGACAAATATTATATTTAGTTAAAGACAGCTAAAATACCTTTCTCCTCTATCACACAATACTGTAATTGCGTGTTTTTTATTGTTTTTAGATAACCAACGTTCAGATGCAAGAACGTTTGCTCCTGCAGATACGCCAATAAACAAACCATTTTTAGCTAATTTTTTTGCAAAATCAGTTGCATCTTTTGTAGAAACCAATATAATTTCATCAACAAATTCTAAATCAACTAAAAACTTACTTCCATCTCCGATTCCTTGAATACCATGTAATCCTGGTTCTCCACCACTCATTACCGGACTTTCTTCAGGCTCTACTGCTATAATTTTAATTTCTGGCCATTTTTCTCTTAAATATTTACCAGTTCCCATTATTGTTCCTCCGGTTCCAGTTCCAAGAACAATTGCATCTGGAGTTTCACTACAACTTTTAGAGAATTGTTGATAAATTTCTGGGCCTGTTGTATCATAGTGAGCTTGAATATTTAAACTATTATGAAATTGGTTGCAATTAAACCAGCATTTTTCAATACACATTTTGTCTCTTAACAAAATTGCTCCATCAAAGTCTCCAGCATCAACCTCAACTAATTTTGCGCCATAATATCTAAAAATTTTTTTTCTTTCTTCAGACATATTGCAAGGCATTACAATTACCATTTTGTATCCTCTTTCAGCTGCTAACATTGCAAATGAGATACCTGTATTACCTGATGTCGCTTCACAGAGAGTATCACCAGTTTTAATTAAACCNTNTTTTANCAGCATTATTTAANATAAAAGTTGCCATTCTGTCCTTTACACTACCTCCAGGATTCATGAATTCTGCTTTTCCCCAAATTGTTTGGTTTTTTTCGAAGTTTAGTGGTAANAAAGGTGTTTTTCCAACAAATTNTGATAGTCTCATCNGTAATTTTTTTTGTGTAACAAAATTAGATAAAACTATAGATAAAATGACATATTTAAATCAATTATTTAANTACTGGAGCATTAATTTTATTTAAGCTATTNTTTATTGGTTNAATTTGNTGATTTAAACTTTCATACTCTTTGTTAAATTTATTATANAGCGTATGTGCATTTTGTAAACTTTCTTTGTGTTGTTTAGTAGGTCCNTATGTTGAGTAACTACTTGCTGCCCAGATATAATCGCGCATTCTGAGATAATCATTTTGTTCACCAACTTTAGATTTGATGCTACTTCCATTNACATTTAGTTCTAGCTCTAAAATTTTCTCTCTCAAACTTAGTATTTTNATATTTATTTTTTCATCAACTAATTCTGCTCTTTGGTACGCTTTTAATGNAATTAAACTTTTATTCTTTAAGTCTTTAATTTGTTTTGAAAGNTGATAAATTTTACTTCTTAGTTCACTAACTTCATTCCAATGAGAAACAACTACATTATAAGNACTTCCTTTTAGTGCACCNTGTTTAAGTGGGACTACATTAAATTTTACTTTATTNGAAACAGCAATGTATTTTCCTTCAATTTGTTTAAACATCTGTGCAGAATATTCATCAGGAGCAATTAAATTTCCGCGTGNAGAATTTTCGAAATTATCTTTAGTAATTATATTTTTCGATTCTGAAGTTAAATCCCAACTTATCCTATTAAAACCACTTTTATTTACAGCTTTAACTTTTTTTANTATNTTNCCNTCTTGCGAATAGATAAAAGCCCATACACTTGGAGTTAATTCATTCTTTTCTGATTCAAGTAAATTCCATGTTGGAGTAGANACTTCTTTTTTATTTTTCTCTAATTCTTTTTCTTGATTTAATCTNATTTCTTTTTTNGATTTATATTTATTAGCTTGATAGTAAGTGAAATTAACGCCATAAGGNGGGTTGTCTGCCAAATAAAAATTATCACCCTGAGCAGCTTTTCTTCGGCTCCCTAAAATTCTTTTTTCTGTATACCAAAAAGNGTTTTTTGGTGTAAATAAAACTATTTCTTCACTCACATTTTCTTTTTTAAACTCTCTTAAAGAACTGTAATCGTCTAAAACATAAATTCCTCTTCCAAATGTTCCANCTACTAAATCGTTTTCTCTTTTTTGAATAGCTAAATCCCTAACAGAAATATTTGGNATACCGTTTTTTAGCTTATTCCATGTTTGTCCTTGNTTATTNGTAAAGTATACTCCAAATTCGCTTCCAAGAAACATTAANTNATTATCAACATGATCTTGTACAATTCTCCAAAGTATTGTATTNTCNGGTAGATTACTNCTTATTTTTTTCCAAGTTTTACCTTTGTTAATACTTTTAAATACATATGGNTTAAAATCTCCATATTTATGATTGTCAAATACGGCATACACAATATTTTCATCATATAAATCTGCTTTTATATCATTGACAAAAGAAGTGTTAGGTAAATCAATAATTTTGCTAAAATCTGTTTTTCTCCAATTTTTTCCTCCATCTTCAGTAACTTGAATAATTCCATCATCAGTACCAATATAAATTAGCTCAGAATTTTTTGGAGATTCAGAAATAGAGGTTATTGTACTGTAATTAGACATTGCGTACAAATCCCAAGCATTATCCCATTTTTGTTTGCTTCCAAAAAATGGTGTTTGAATACGTTCNATATNATTNGTTAAGTCTTTTGATATTGCAGTCCACGAATCACCTCTNTCTTCAGANTTCCATAGNCTTTGCGATGCAAAATATAGTGTTTTGGAGTTATGAGAACTTACCAGAATAGGAGAGTCCCAGTTAAATCTATCAATTTTTTCTCCAATTTTTGGTTGTGGTTTTATATTAANATTTTCACCCGTAATTCTATCATGTCGATTTAGATTTCCTCTCTGCCATTGAACATAAACAATATTTGGGTCGTTNGGATCAGTTGCTGGTTGGTGACCGTCACCTCCTAAAAGTATAAACCAGTCTGAATTTCTTATGCCATGTATATTATCAGTTCTGCTNGGAGCTCCCTGAGTATTATTGTCTTGAGTACCACCATAAACATAATAAAATGGGTAAGCGTTATCAACAGCAATCTTGTAGAATTGTGTTAAGGGTAAATTATCAATAAATTTCCAATTTTTGGTCTTGTCAAAACTTTCATAAAGTCCACCATCGCATCCNACTAATATATAATTTGGATCATCTTTTTTAAATGCTACCGCATGNTTATCTACGTGNTTTTCAGATTCATTCATTCTAGAAAAAGTTTTTCCACCATCAAANGAAACCTGCATGTAATTATCAGCTAAATATATTTCATCAAANTTATGTGGTGAAGCATATAATTCTTGGTAGTAATGTGGTCCTGTTCCACCAGATACTGCATCACTCATTTTNCTCCAGNTTTCNCCTCTATTNGAGCTTTTAAAAACTCCACCACTTCTGCGGTTGAGTTCTATAGCNGCATACAATACATCAGGNTTTTGAGGAGATATTNCTAAACCTATTTTNCCCATATTNCTTTTTGGTAATCCCTTGTCAATTTTTTTCCAAGTATCNCCTCCATCNNNTGATTTATAAATGTTACTTCCAGGACCACCACCCATATAGCCAGCTACAGTTCTGTGTCTTTGCCATGTAGCNGCNTAAAGTATTTTTGGGTCTCTTGGGTCAATAATTAAATCAGTTGCNCCTATCCATTCATCGTCACCAAGCTTCTGAATCCAGCTTTTACCTCCATCAGTGGANTTAAAGATACCTCTTTCACCTCCTTTGCTCCAAAGAGGGCCTTGTGATGCAACCCAAATAGTATTTTGATTTGTAGGGTGTACGATTATTTTTGAAATATGNTCTGATTTTTTTAGACCCATATTTTNCCAGTTTTTTCCTCCATTTACACTTTTGTAAATTCCGTCACCATATGCAACATGGCGACCACCTACATTTTCTCCACTNCCTATCCAAACAATATCAGAATTTTGAGGATCTAATGTGATGCAGCCAATTGAATAACTNTTTTCATTATCAAATATTGGTTTCCAAGTAGTACCNGAATTTTCTGTTTTCCAGGCNCCACCNGAACCNGATGCTACGTACCAAATATTTTCNTTNTTNGGATGNATANCAATATCAGAAATTCTTCCNGACATNAGAGCAGGNCCAAGATGTCTAAATTTTAANCCATNATATATGTTTTCCGNCTTTTTATCTTTATTGGGATTACTTTGTGCATTTAAATTAAATGAANATGAGANAAATAAAATTATNATTGANAGAGATAATTTAATTTTTTGCATAGGTATTGTTAAATAGTTTTAAAAATTGTTTTTCTNGNNAAATCATAAAATTCTATAATGTAAATATTATTAGATTTAAATTNTTTTATTTTTCTTCCNTTTAAATCGTATATATTTTTTATGTTTTTATTTTCGGAGCTAANTAGTTCATTTAATGAAGAAACACTTGAAATCGTTCCGTTCCAAGTTACAGTATCTACAAAANTATTGTTTGTAGTAATTTGCATTTGAACATATCCTTCACCGCTTTGTCCATTTGGATACATATGACAATTTAAATAAATATTTTCGTTTGGATTAAATGTGCTTTGACCACTTGTAACTCCTTCAATATAACAAGTTGGAAAACAAAATGAAACTCCCCANTTACTTGGCATAGAATCTTTAATNACTGTCCAAGAAACTTCGCATGTATCATAAGTATTATAAAANGTATTNATACTGATATCAGGNAGTGAAGGAGTACCTGACATANTCATNTTTTTTTTATCAATTGAATGTGTTTGNCCAAAAATTATTAATGGANAAATAANTAGAAGTNTAGATATAATTTTTTTCATGTTTTTTTTTTCAAAAATATTAAATTTTNCAANAAATAAATAATAAGTTTTTATGAAACTTAGTGTTTGAGAATTCGTTACATAAAAGAAAAAATGAAAAAGAAAATTCTACTAACCTTATTACTTTATTCTTCTGTGGCTCATACACAATCTCTGAATAATTTTATGAACAAATTAATTGAATTTAAAACTTTCGAAAGAAATAAAAAAAATATTGTAGTTTTTAAAGAACATAAAACTGAACCTGCTTATATTTTTTCTGCTAATAATGGTAAGAGCAAAGAATTTAGAAGCTGTAAATGGGAAGTAAAGTGTACAAATCATTTTATGAGTAATTTTATTAATGAATTGTCAGCTATTGATGTAGATTACAGTGATGAAATAAAAAATAAAAATTATTCAATTTTTGTAAAAAGAAAAAAAATTAGAGTTCAGTTTACTAATTCTAAATGTATTCAGGACCATAAAACTCATTATTTTCAAGAATCATGCAATAGAAAATTTTCTTTTGTTCTAAATAAAGAACAAGCTAACAAATTTGTTTCAAAAATTGAAGATTCAATAATTGAAGATAATATTTTAACAAAAAAAAGATAATAGTTTTAAATCTTAATTATTTTTGTTAAAAAACCTTTTTATGGTACTTACTTCAACAATTTCTAAGGAATTGGGTTTTAAGGCTCCTGATTTTAGATTATTAGAACCTTTAACAAATAAATATGTAAAATTAGATGATGTTAAATCTAAACATGTTACTTTAATAGTTTTTATGTGTAATCATTGTCCATACGTCATACACATTTTACCTCAATTGGTAAAAATTGCAAACGATTACAAAAAAAAAGGTGTTTCAGTAGTTGGAATAAACTCAAATGATATTTCTGAATATCCTGACGATTCACCAGCAAAAATGTTAGATTTAATAAAAAAATATAAAATTCCTTTTGTCTATTTGTTTGATGAAACACAAGAAATTGCAAAGTCTTATTATGCAGCCTGTACACCTGATTTCAGCTTGTTTAATAGTGATATGGTTTGTTTGTATCGAGGTCAAATGGATTCTTCCAGACCAAGTAATGATTTAGCTAATGATGGTAAAGATATAAGAATAGCAATTGATGCGATTATTTCAGGAAAAAATGTTCAATTACCCCAATTACCATCAATTGGATGTAACATTAAATGGAAAAAATAATTAACTATTTTTTGTAAAATCTATTTAATTCTTTTCTTGCTTTGTTAAGTTTTGGTAAAATAACACTTTTACAATACGGTACTGAGCTATTAAGTGAGTAATAGTTCTGATGATATCCTTCAGCCTCATAAAATGCATCAAATTTAACTATTTCAGTTATTATTTTATTTTCAAATAGTTCAACATTTATCTTATCAATATAATCTGATATTATCTGATTTTCTTCATTAGTCGAATAAAAAACGATTGATCGATAATGCTTTCCAATATCATTTCCTTGTCTGTTTAAAGTTGTTGGATCATGTGTTAAAAAGAAAATTTCTAAAATATTTTCAAGAGATATTATTGTTTTATCGTAAATGATTTCACATACTTCAGCATGATTAGTAAAACCTCTTACAACTTCTTTGTATGATGGATTTTTTATTTTTCCACCAGAGAATCCACTTCTAACATTTTTTATTCCAATTACATTTTCAAAAACTGCTTCAACACACCAAAAGCATCCTCCACCTAAGTATATTTTATTATTCATTTCTTTTTCATTTATTTTTACAGACACTGATATTTCATTTTTTCTATTAAAAATTTTGTAAGGACTATTGTAAACTAATATTTCAAAATCATTTTCGAATTTAATCTTTTGTTTTTCTAACTCCTCTTTAAGTTCTCTTATTTTTTTTTCTTCAACTTTTTTATTGGAATAGCCTGAGTAACTGATCGTTGCTTTTATACTTGTAGGTTCCTCATATATTTTTATTTTTTTATTATTTGGAACGGGTATATTTTTCATATTATATTCTTCGGGCATAATAAATCCCATTTCATAATTATTATGAGTTTTAATTATCACAGGAGAAGTCATACTTATTTTTTCACCTGAACTGTTATTTCCAAAAATAAAATTTGCAACAGTTTGAAATGAATTGTTTCTTTCTTCTTTACTATCAGGAGTGTATGATGCATAAATAAGTTTTTTGTATTTTCTTATTTCAACATTATTATATATGTCAATTAGTTCGTAGTTTTTAGCTTTTTCAGATTTGGAAAATACTTTTGAACCAATAATAATTAATAGGCAAATTATTAATAAGAAGTAAACAATTTTCATATTTTTTAGTTTATACAAAAATAACTAATCAAATAAAAATTAAAATTTTGAATTTACATTTTATTAATATTAATAATTTGATTTTGTTTTAAATATGGTTAATTTTGACATGTTGAATTTTATCTAATGAAAAACTATATCCTTACATTAATAGCAATACTTTTTAGTAATTCTATTATCTCTCAGCAAAGAAATTGTGGGACAATGCAACATTTAGAATATTTGAAATCCAAGGACTCTAATTTAGAGCAAAAAATGTTGCAAAATGAGGAAAATATTAAGACATGGATACTCAACAACACAAATAGACTATCTCAAAATATCATAACAATACCTGTTGTTGTACATGTCGTTTATTATAACAACACAGAAAACATCAGCGATCAACAAATATTTTCACAAATAGACATTTTAAACGAAGATTTCAGAAGATTAAACTCGGATACTATCAATACTCCTGCTGCCTTTCAATCTGTTGCCGCTGATACTGAGATTGAGTTTTGCTTAGCTACAAGAGATCCTAGTGGTAATCCAACTAATGGAATTACTAGAACATCTACAACACAGACATCTTTTAGTACTAATGATGGAGTCAAATACTCTTCTTCTGGTGGTAAGGACGCTTGGAATACATCAAAATATCTAAATATGTGGGTTTGTGATCTATCGAGTGGTCTTTTAGGTTATGCTCAATTTCCTGGAGGTACTGCGAGCTCAGATGGTGTGGTATGTGATTATGCTTATTTTGGTGATATTGGAACCGCATCTTCACCATATGATCTTGGTAGAACAACTACCCATGAAGTTGGTCACTGGTTAAATTTGCGCCATATTTGGGGTGATTCAAATTGCGGAAACGATTTTTGTAATGATACGCCAGAGCATTCTGGATCAAATTATGGCTGTCCATCATACCCATCAACTTCCAACTGTAGTGGAAACGGAAATGCGGGTGATATGTTTATGAACTATATGGATTACACTGATGATGCATGTATGAATATATTTACCAACGATCAAAAATATAGGATGATAGCTGCAATAAATACATCTAGGTCTGGACTTTTGACTAGTGATGGATGTTTTAATTCTGATTATGGTTGTACTGATCCGTTAGCTTTTAATTTTTCTCCTATTGCTATAATTGATGACGGATCATGTTGTTATATTTCTGGTTGTACTGATCCTACAGCATTCAACTACAATCCTAATGCCTGCTATGATG
Organism: Flavobacteriales bacterium; assembly: GCA_002697505.1. GTDB lineage: Bacteria > Bacteroidota > Bacteroidia > Flavobacteriales > BACL11. The sequence goes on from NZWA01000079.1 coordinate 15,636, forward strand.
ATTCATCATGTGTCGCATCTGTTTTAGGTTGCACTAATCCAACTGCTACCAATTATGATCCGATAGCAAATACTACTGTAGCATATGGTGGTGCTACCGATAATTCTTTTGGAACGGGAGGATATTTTAATGGTGATCAGCACTTGTTGTTTGATTCATACAAAGAATGTATCATTAGATCTGCTATTATTTATTCTGAAGCTTCTAATACAATCACATTTGAACTAAGAGATAATAGTGGTACTGTTTTGGATGATACAACCCTAAATGTTATTGCTGGACAACAACGAATTGATTTAAATTTTGATGTACCAATTGGAACTGATCTGCAACTTGGAGTTGCTTCTGGAGCACTTCAAGGTGATGGTTTATATAGAAACAATGCAAGTGCAAACTATCCATACGATATTGCATCTGCTTTATCTATTACTAGATCAAGTGCTTCAGGAAACGGTGGGGCAAACGCTTATGTTTATTATTACTTCTATTACGACTTAGAAGTGGAAGTTCCATGTTTAAATTCTTCTAATTCATCTTGGGACTGTGATGGACAAGGTAATTGTTATGATCCAGGCACTGGTAATGGAGCATATAGCTCTTTATCTTCATGTCAGTCAAATTGTGTTGTTCCATCTTGGGACTGCGATGGACAAGGTAATTGTTATGATCCAGGCACTGGAAATGGACTATACGGCTCACTAACTGTTTGTCAGTCAAATTGTGTTGTTCCATCTTGGGACTGTGATGGACAAGGTAATTGTTACGATCCAGGCACTGGTAATGGAGCATATAGCTCATTGTCTTCATGTCAGTCAAATTGTGTAGTGCCTGTTACCTGGGACTGTGATGGACAAGGTAATTGTTACGATCCAGGCAATGGTAATGGAGCATATAGCTCATTATCTTCATGTCAATCAAATTGTATAGTTCCATCTTGGGACTGTGATGATCAGGGTAATTGTTATGATCCAGGTACTGGTAACGGTTTGTATAACACATTGTCTGCATGTCAGTTAGAATGCGTAAAGACAAGCATTTTGAATGCTAACACATTAGATTTTAAAGTATATCCAAATCCTTCTAACAATATTTTTAATATAGAATTGAATACTATTAGTCAAGAAAGTATTAAAATTAAGGTTATGAATACTATAGGTGATATTATTTACTCGAACGAATTAGTAAATTATAAAGGAGAATACAATAGCAAAATAGACCTTACACAACAAGCTAAAGGAATATACTTGTTGGATATTATGACAAATCAAGAAATAATTAAAGTAAAACTTATACTACAATAATCATACATGAAAAACATATTTATTTTAACATGTTTTTTATTTAATTCAGTACTTAATTTTGCGCAAAATATTAGAGACTTTTCTGCAGAAAAGTTTAATGATGCTCTAAAAAATAATACTGGAATTATTCTTGATGTAAGAACTTCAAAAGAGCTTAGTTCAGGTATAATTAAAAATGCTAGTACAATAGATTTTTATGATAAAAGGTTTAAATCTAAGGCTAGTAAAATACAAAAAGAAAAGACAATATTTGTATATTGTAGAAGTGGTAGCAGAAGTTATCAGGCTTGCAAAATATTAATTGATTTAGGATTTACAGATGTGGTTAATTTAAAAGGAGGTATAGTATCTTGGAAGAAGCTTGGATACCCCTTGGAAGATGTAGTTATTTCTGATTCAGAAGAAACCCAACAATTAAGTGTTTCAGATTTTGAGCAAGTTTTAAGAAAAAATAATGTTGTTTTTATTGATTTTCATACTTTGTGGTGTGTACCATGTCGTAAATTATCTCCAGTTATTGACGCACTAAAGAACGAATATAAAAGTAAGGTTTTAATTGAGAGAATAAACATTGATAATAATATAGCATTATCTAATTTTTATAATATTAATTCTGTTCCAACTTTAGTTTTATTTAAAAATTCAAAAGAAATTTGGAGGTACAATGGTATTATATCTAAATTTGAAATCAAAAAATTACTTGATACGAATTTATAATTAAAAACATTATTAATAATATTTACACATCATTAAAGTCTAAGTTAAAACGCTACTTAAAAATTGAGGAAAATGTTTTCACATTAATTAAGGCTCAATTTTTTCTTCAGTTAATTGCTTCTTCATTTTTTTTGATTTTAAATATATATTTATCTAAAAATAATTTTTCAGATTCTGAAATTGCAAATTTTCTCTCTTATAGATTTCTTGCCGTAATTCTTTTATCTTACCCTTTGGGTTATTTTATTACTTTCCGAAAACTTAAACCAATGTTTATTATTTCTAGTTTTTTAATGCCGTTTATTGCCATTGCATTAGTTTTAAGTATTAAACTTTCTTTAAGTATTTATTTAAACTATTTATTTTTTATTTGGGGTATAATTTTCGTTATTTTTCAAATTTGTGTTTTACCATTTATAATGAGATATTCCTCTGATAAAAATCAAACTTATTGTATATCATTGAGTTTTTCAACTCATAGTGTAGCAATGTTAATTTCAGGTTTGTTAATTTTTATTTCATCTAATTTACTAAATATTGATGAAGGAGATATTTTAATTTTTTTATCAATAATAGGTTTTGGTTCACTTTATTTTGCTTTAAGGATTAATGAGGTTAATATGGATAATAGTACTAATGTTGTAAAAGATAGGAAATATGATTGGCATCTAATTTTTCAGTGCATTTTTCCAACTTTAATAATTGCTATTGGTGCGGGACTTACAATTCCATTTATTAATTTATTTTTCTTTCATAACTTTAATTTAGATTCATCAGGTTTTGCTTTGGTTGGAGGAATTACAAGTTTGTTGATTGCTATATCCTCTTTGCTAGTTCCATTTCTTAAACAAAAATATGGATTTAAAAAATCAATTATCAACACTCAATTATATGCTGTTATTGCTCTAGTTTTATTATCATCTACTGCATATTTTAATGAATTAAGTTTTATGATTTATTTTGCTATATTTTTCTATATGTTTAGAGCACCATTAATGAATATGGCGGCTCCATTGACATCCGAACTGACAATGTCTTATGTCGGTAATAAAAACCAAGAAATGCTAAGCGCGATAGTTGCTGCTATTTGGAGTGGAAGTTGGTTTTTTAGTTCAAAAATTTTCAAGTTTTTAATTGATTTTAATTTTAATTACTCACAGATATTTTATATTACTTCATTTTTATATCTAGTAGGTATATATTTATATTATAAGTTAATTAAAAAACATGAGATCAAGAACAACTAATAGTACTGTTTTTTATTTTAAATTATTTAATTATTTCTTTTGTAATTTTGTAAAATGAAAATTCTTTTTCTTCTATTATTTTTATTTCTTATAGATTATTATTTTTTTTTAGGAACTATTTCTGTATTTTCTAAAAATACGTATGCTCATAATTTTTATAAATATTTTTTTTGGATGTTATCATTATTTGTTTATTTCTCAATAACCTATTTAATTTTTTCATCAAGAAATGTTGAGGATTACAATTATCAAAATAACAATATTTTATTTTCAACTATTTTCTTTATTTTTTTTAGTGCAAAAGCAATTGGTTCTCTTCCTTTGTTACTAGATGATATTTTTAGATGTTTCAAATTTATTTTTAATTTATTCTCTAACAATAGTTTAGATATATCGAGATTAGATTTTTTAAAAAAAAGTGCGTTGTTTATTTCTGCAACAATTGTTTCATCAATGTTGTTGGGGATTAAGTTTGGTAGATTTAATTTTAAAAAATATTATTCAAATATTTTTATTAAAAATTGGAATTATGACTATAAAATCATTCATATTTCTGATTTTCACCTTGGAAGTTTTAAATCTAAAGACAAGCTGAGGCAATTAGTTTCATTAATCAACAATGAAAATGCAGACCTTTTGCTTTTTACTGGTGACCTTGTAAATAATCATTATAAGGAAGTGATTCCATTTAAAAGTATTTTAAAGGACTTGAAAGCAAAAGATGGAAAATTTTCTGTTTTAGGAAATCACGATTATGGTGATTATACTGGTTTAAAAAGAAGTAGTAAAGAATGGAAAGATAATTTTAATAATATGATTAAAGTTCAAGAAGAAATAGGTTTCGATTTGCTATTAAATGAATCTAGATTAATTAATAAAGATCAATTTAAATTTAATCTTGTTGGTGTTGAAAATTGGGGTGCTGGTAATTTTAATAAGGACGGTGATATTGATTTAGCAATGAAAAATGTTGATGACTCATTACCAACGATACTACTTTCTCATGATCCATCTCATTGGAGGAGTGTTATTCTTAAAAGTAAATATAAAATTGACTTACAGTTATCAGGACATACTCATGGAATGCAATTTGGTGTAGAACTTAAAGGTTTCAAGTGGAGTCCTGTTAGATTGAGATATAAAGAATGGGCAGGCTTATATTCATCATCAAAAAAACAAATATATGTTAATAGAGGAGTTGGTCACTTAGGATATGCAGGAAGAGTAGGTATTATGCCAGATATTTCTGTTTTAAAAATTAAAAATGGCACAACTTAAATTTAATCTTTCAAAGATTAATACAAATTGGAAAAAAACAAAAAACTTTTTTGTTTCATATGATCTGTTAAAAATTTTTGATGCTAAAAATAAAGATTTAACACACTTGTATTTTGAAGATAGAAACTCTATTATCTATGCTCAGTTTTTCAATATTTCTTTTGAAAAAGCAAGTAACTACTTAAGAAATTCAATTTTTATTAAATACGTATTTAAATTTTTTAAAGTTCCAACCTTATTTTTAACAAATTCATTTTTTACAAACGTACCTTCTTATGATTTAAATGACAATATAAATCTTAACAAATTAATTACATGTATTTCTAATAAGATAAATTTTTTTTTAATCGTAATTCCATCAGATTTATACGAAAAATTTAATTTATGTGGAAGTAACGATTTTACTAAAATTGAAATCGAAGACGATATGTATTTAAAAATTAATAAGTCTTGGAAAAGTACCAACGATTATATCAGTTCTTTAAAAACAAAGTATAGAAAAAAAATAAATACAATAATCAAAAATTCATCAGCAATAAGTACTAAAGAAATAGAGCAGGAAAATTTTTCTTATTATTCTGATAATTTACAAAGTTTATTTGATCAAATTATTTATCAATCTAGCTTTAATGGACCTAATTTTAATGTTGATACGCTACACGCAATGATTGAGAAGAAATTTTGTAAAGTTTACGGATATTTTTTGAATGATTCATTGGTTGGTTTTTCATCAATAATTTGTTTTGAAAATAAATTATATTCATATTATGTTGGATTTGATAAAAAATTAAATCATAAGTACTCTATTTATGGTAAAATTCTTTTTGACTCAATAAATTATGCTATATCTAAAAATTTAGGTTATGTTATCTTTGGAAGAACTGCAAATGAATATAAAAGTAATTTTGGTGCTATTCCGCAAACATCATATATTTACATAAAGGCTAAAAATAATTTCATCAATAATTTGTTAAAATTTATTTTTAAAAGAATCAAGAAAAAAAAATGGATTTTGAGAAAACCATTTAAATCATTAAATTTATAAAATATATGAAGAAGCTTTATTTAATAATTTTTATATCATTAGCATCTTTTTTTGCTTTTGGTCAGCAGTTAACAACTGAAAATTTACTGTATGATGGAAATAATAGGCAATATTTAGTTTATGTTCCTCAATCTTATTCCTCCTCATTACCAACTCCAATTTTATTTGCATTTCACGGTGGGTCAGGTTATGCTGACGATTTTATGAATTACGAGGCAGATTTCAGATCAATTGCTGATACAGCAGGTTTTATTTTAGTATATCCTCAAGCATTAGAAGATCCTAATGATGGGGGGTCTACGAATTGGTTACATAAGGACCCAACTGATCATAAAGACATATTTTTTGTAGAAACATTAATTGATACTTTATCATCAGTTTATAACATTGACAATAGTAGGGTATATGCTTGTGGTTATTCATTAGGTGGGATGTTTGCATATGAACTAGCTTGTAGTTTAAATGATAGGATTGCAGCTATAGCTTCTGTTGCTGGGGCATGCTTTTATGGTGCTTTTGCTAATTGCAATATAACTCATCCTACAGCAGTATTAACTATTAATGGTACTATTGATGGTACTCATCCTTATAATGATCCAAATGGATGGTATTTTTCAGTTGCAGAAATTGATAGCTTTTGGGCAACTTCAAATAATACTGATATAACTCCAATAGTTACTCAGATTGCAGATATTAATACAGGTGATGGAAGCACTGTTGAAAGATATTCATGGCAAAATGGAAATGGATGCGTATCAGTTGAA